>CANGWH010000060.1 GCA_947457565.1 Flavobacteriales bacterium | reverse complement strand
TTTCGATGCCTTTGCAGAAAAATTCGAATCGGTAGTTCGTGCCTCCCTTAACGAAGAGGATTTAGTTCCTGAGGTTGAGTACGATTTAGAATTAAATATTGGCGAAATAACCAACGAATTTGTGCAATTGGTGAAACGATTATCCCCCTTCGGACCGGGTAACAGTATTCCAATTTTTAGAAGCAATCAATTACAAGCCTCCAACAGCAGCAGAATTTTAAAGGACAAACACCTAAAAATGCAAGTGGTTTCTCCCAAAGGAACCATCGATAGTATTGGATTCGGATTGGCAGAACATATTATGTCGGTTTCAGATGGAAAATCTTTTAGTGCCTGTTATAACCTAGAAGAAAATACGTACAACGGTAGAACTTCACTCCAACTGCGATTGCAAGACATAAAAAACTGCAACAACTAAGGTGTTAACCCTACAACAGCTTCACTCGTTGTAAGGAAATTACTACTTATGTTTACTGCAATTTCAAATCGCAAGAAACAGCATTATTTTCTGATTTTCTTGAACAAATAAACCTGATGTTCCCCAGCAGATTTGGTGGAAATTGACGATGATTTAATTAACTTATATCGATGATCGTTTTGTAATCTACTCAATGAAACTAAGCCCTCTCGTACTCCATAAAAACTATCCCATATCACCCAAGAATTTTCAGGAATCCAGTCTGAAGAAGGATCCTGGCCAATAGACCATAGCAATAAAGTTCTATCTTCTGCAGGCCATGATTCTATTTCGCGTGCGAAATCTACCGGTTTGTTTTTTATTGGCCTATGAAACTGGATATTTGCCCCCCAAGGATCTAACCCCAATCGAGCATTGATTTCCGGTATCTGATGAATTAATAAATTAAATCCATTATTGGGCACTGCTTTTAAATCGTTAACAATCTGGGAATCGATGCGATTACCACCACAACTATCTTCTCCCCCATTCGTCAAAGTATCCATAAATGTCACTAATGGCTTGGAGAAATAATTACATTCATCCAAGTGGTTTTGTAAGGTACTATCCGATTGCCTACAAAATAAAATCAACTCCAATGCATGCGCCGCATATGGATCCGATGGTATCGAGGGCCTGTTTGCTAGAGGATCTTGCATCTGCCATGGATATGGCATTCCAGCTCCGGGAAAAGCCAACAAAAACAGGCCCAAGATAACCACAACTTTAGTAGCCTGATTCAGCCAAACAACCCCTAATCGAAATATAGTATCCAATCCATGATGAGCCTGTAAAGCTAATACGGGTGAAACAATAAAAAAGACCCTATGAAGTCCATGAGAACCAAAATTACCAGAATACCATGAATACGAGTGCGCTAAAAAGAAAACGATTAACATAGGCCACCAGAGCCATAATGACAGTTGTAACAATTGGGACGGTGTTTTCTTTTTTAATCGCTTTACCACATACCCTAAAGTTAGCCCTAACGAAATAAGCATTAATACACTTACAACCAACCCCGTAATATTGGATTGCAATCCTGCAAAATGAAAAAAATCATGCCCGCCTGTTGCCATTGGATTGTTGTGCGCATTAAAATATGGATTGCTCGTATAAATCCATAGCCAATCGCCCGAAATAAAGGCTCCCAGTGTAGCTAGAAGAATAACACCCACCAAAGTAAACGGTAGAATTTTCCATTTACCCCGCATAATCAGGAACATTATTACCACGGCAAGCAATAAATAACCTTCCGTTCTAGCCATAGGAAAGAACGAGGCTACTAGAGCCGCCGCTACATATTTATTACTGGCAAATAAATATAAAACTATAGCCAATAATAATGCGTTGGTTGGCTCTGTTAAAAAAGAATGCGTATTGGCTAAAACCACGGGCTGCCAGCAAAATAACAATAAGGTTAACCAAGGATTTTTAAACCCAATCCTGCGTGCAGTGAGGTACACAAGCCATGCCGTTGCGAGTACAGCCAAATAGTTCAACGCATAAACGCCGTTAAACCCCAATTTAGTTAATGGCGCAGCGAGCATGGTAAACAATGGCTTTCCCCATTGATCAATGAGTAATTCAGGGTGTTTTAATCCCCAGCGAGCATATAAAAAATGATTCCAACTATCCTGACCACCGGCTGGAGCCTGCGCAAAATGACCAATTACCAAAAACAAACTTAAACTTAGCAGCAAAACAGAAATAGCCGTAGTACTATTTTTCTGATTGGTTAACTTGCTGAAAAACATTGGATAATTATTTCAAGTTAGATGGCCTATGGATTTCAAACTAATCCTTGGGTCCGAAATTAAAACAAATCGGGCGACTGTCAAAACGCCAGCCGCCCGAATATAAATTTCTACAAAATAAATTTTTAGTAGGTTGAGTGCACCAACATCATATCATGAATACGCTTTTCTGCATGCATAATGGCAGCAGCTTGGTTATTTACATTGGCAGCATCCGCTTTATCGTAAATGGCTAAAATAGTGTTGTAAATATCTTCGGTTTGGGCCATCGCACTTTCGCGAACATAACCATTGTATTCCGAGTAAACATTAATCAAACCACCTGCATTAATCACAAAATCTGGAGCGTAAATAATACCCTTGGATTTCAATAAATCACCATGGATTTTCTCATCTTCCAATTGGTTGTTTGCTGCACCAGCAATTACTTGACACTTTAATTGGGGAATAGTAGTATCATTTAAAATACCTCCCAATGCACACGGAGCATAAATATTCACATCCAATCCGATGATGTCATCATTACTAACTACAGTTGCACCGAACTCTTTAGAAGCAGCTTGTAACGCAGAATCATTAATATCGGCAACATACAATTTAACTCCCTCTTTGTGCAAATACTCCAACAAATGCATTCCCACTTTACCAATTCCTTGAACCGCAACAGTTTTACCCGCCAAAGAATCATTGCCATAGGCCTTCTTCGCACTGGATTTAATACCCATGTATACTCCATAAGCGGTAACTGGAGATGGATCGCCACCACCACCCATGCTTTCAGGCAAACCCACTACATGCTCGGTTTCCATGTTAACAAACTCCATATCCCTTGTGGTAGTTCCTACGTCTTCTGCAGTGATGTATTTACCGTTAAGATTTTCAACAAATCTGCCAAATTTACGCATCAATGCTTCGCTTTTCATGGTACGAGGATCACCAATGATAACCGCTTTTGCACCGCCTAAATTTAATCCTGCTACCGAAGCTTTGTAGGTCATACCTCTGGACAAACGCAGCGCATCACGCAGTGCGTCTTTTTCGTGGTTATAATACCACATTCTCGTCCCACCCAATCCTGGGCCTAACACCGTGTTATGAATAGCAATAATTGCTTTCAAACCGGTTGCATGATCTTGGCAAAATACAACTTGCTCGTGCTGTGTGTTTTCCATTCCCGCAAATAAATCGAACTGGGTTGCGGGTACTGATTGAGTTTGAACCTGAGTCATTTGAAATAGAGGTGCAAAGATAGACAGAATTACAAGAAAAATTAACGTTTTCATAGTGTCAATCAGACACTTACCCCGTTTTTTTTGTTATTTTTTATCCTGCTAAACAAAAATTAATTAGAATCCCAATTTCTGGGTTTGTATTTAGAGGCTTCAGCCGCAATTGCTCGAATATGATCGGGGGTAGTTCCACAACATCCCCCCACAATGTTTAATAACCCATCCTTGCACCAGGAACCGATAACGGCCGACATATGTTCGGGTGAATCATCGTACTCACCAAATTCGTTGGGTAATCCCGCATTGGGATAACAACTTACCGGAATCCAAGCGGCATTTGATAATTCCTGAATAAAGGGCCTCATTTGCTCCGCACCTAATGCACAATTGAAACCCACACTTAATAAATTACCGTGGGATACGGATACCCAAAATGCTTCTGGGGTTTGGCCGCTCAATGTACGACCCGAATTATCCGTAATAGTGCCACTTACCATCACTGGAATACTTGAATTTCGCTCTTCCTTAATTTCGTTTATGGCGTAAAGAGCCGCCTTGCAATTGAGTGTGTCAAATACAGTTTCCACCAACAATAGGTGCACGCCAGCATCCAATAATGCCTCAACTTGTTCCTTGTAACACAACACTAATTCATCAAACGAAACTGCCCTAAATCCCGGATTATTTACATCGGGCGACAAGCTTGCTGTCTTATTGGTTGGACCGATGGAACCTGCTACAAAACGCGGTTTATCGGGATTCATCGCCGTGAATTCTTCAGCGGCTTTTAGCGCCAATTCCGCCGCTGCAGTATTCAATTCGCGCACCTTATCACTCATATGATAATCTTGCATACTAATTGAATTGGCGTTAAATGTATTGGTTTCCAAGATATCGGCACCTGCATCCAAAAAGGCTTTGTGGATGGTATAAATAATCTCGGGCTGAGTTAACACCAACAAATCGTTGTTTCCCTGCAACGAATGCGGATAATCCTTAAATCGTTCTCCCCGATAATCTGATTCCGATAATTTATATTTCTGAATCATGGTACCCATCGCACCATCGATAACTAAAATTCTTTGATTAAGTAAACTTTGTATGGTCTGCATGTAGATTATTGAGATATGTCGATTGCTGAAAAACGCTCAATGGTTACGTCCATTATTTGCAGCAAAGTGGTTAACCCTTGCGCTGAACTCACCTTCTGATTCAAGCTAATCCAAGTCGAAAGTTGAGGCTGATTCGCCCCTATAGTGTCTGAGATCTTACCCGAGGTATCAGAACCGTGTGGTTTACTGATTGGCCAACATCTTCCCCAATAGCTAGGAAATTCCTTAGCCGATGCACCAGTAACTATGCATTGCTTATTTTCCAGTCCAATAGCTAAGGATTGGTTAAAAGGAAAACTAAACAACGCCGTTGGATCATCGATTGTAGATGGCAAGAATTTATTCGATTTCCAAGCTACAACTGCGGATCCTTTATCGTACAACGATTGTAGTTCCTGATTTTCCAGAAATCTCGAGGATTTACCCGAAAACACATCGTTAAAAACCAGTTGTACTTTTTTTGCATCTTCAACAGTATCAGGCAACAATCCTACAACTACTGCTTTATGTTTGAAGGCTATATAAGCATTCTTTCCGGCTATTTTGTAACGGGTGTACAACGATGTTTTAACCGGCGGTTGTAAAAATCCTGAATCCACTAAGCGATTGCAAAAAAGCTCCAGTGCCGATTCACTAAAAACGGATAAGGCTAAAAAAGACGTTTTATTTTTACCAAAAAATAACCAATCCGAATGGGGGGAGATACCAACATCTTTGGGCGATGATATTCCACAAAATATTGGCATTGACTTAAATTTGGCTTCGAATTTCATTAATGGAGCTGGCTTTTCTTCGTCCTGAAATGCTTTCATCCACTCTTTGGTTTGAACATGAATATACCAATCCGATTTCTCAGGAACAACCAATACTAAATTACTTCGAGCATTAAAATTATACCATAAGTAAACCCCCACTAGAATAACAGACAAGGCCGTAATACCTAATAAGGTAATTGCAATTCTTCTGAATCCTTTATCCATCGCATTGCAAAAAAACAACACAAGGTTCAGACCACGAAATTAATTAATAAAAAAGGCTGCCCAAAAGACAGCCTTTCTATAGGAAAATGAAAATAAATTACTTTTTGTTCTCTACTGCAGGAGAAACAGTGGCTTGCGCTGTTTCCACAGTAGCTGCTGTTTTATTGCAAGAAGATGCCGTAGAACCGCTTTTGCAACAAGATTTAGTTGGTGTAGCGGCAGCTGTAGCACCCGACTTGCAACATGCTTTTGCTGGTGTTGCTGCAGTGGATTGAGCGCCTGATTTACTGCATCCGGTAGAAGCGGTAGATCCTGATTTACAGCAAGATTTTGTAGGAGCAGGCTGTTGAGCCGTAGTTGCAGTCTGTGCATTGGCAGCGAATGCGAATCCGCCAACCATTATTGCTAAAGCGAAGAATTTTTTCATGCGTATTAATTTTAATGATTTTAACAAAATTAGAAAATTTCTTTCATACTTCCTACGGTAACCAACCAACGTTTAGAATCCATCGACCAATGATTTTCTACCATTTGGCAATTATTGTTTCACCACCGGTAGTTTTTTGGTTCAGATTCACCAATATCTCTGCATCCAATGGCAAAAACAAATCAATTCTCGAACCAAATTTTATGAATCCATACTCTTGGCCAGACTTATATTGAGCGCTTGGTTTTGCGTAATTAACAATTCGTTTTGCCAAAGCTCCGGCAATTTGTCGAAACAGAATTTCACCACGCTCGTTTTTCATAACCACCGTTGTGCGTTCATTCTCGGTGCTACTTTTTGGATGCCATGCAACCAAATATTTACCCGGATGATATTCACTGTAAACCACTTCCCCCGTCACCGGAACACGGTTAACGTGAACATTCAAGGGAGACATAAATATACTAACTTGTCTTCTTACGCCTTTGAAATATTCCGATTCCGTTACTTCTTCAATCACTACTACCTTCCCATCGGCCGGAGCAATAATTAAATTATCACCTGACGGAGTATTCCGTTGTGGATCTCGAAAGAACTGAACTACCAACAGGTAAAATACCAAAGAAATAGACAATGAAATCTGCTGAGCTAGAATGGGCGCGTCTAAATAGGTTAACAAACCATTCACAGCCACCAAAAACAGTGTACTACCCAGGATAATTCCATATCCTTCTCTATGAATTCTCATTGCTTAGAAAGAGCCTCTTAATTTTAGGGTGCTAGCAACTTTATCGATACTTACGATATAGGCTGCTATGCGCATATTAACACCGTACTTCTCTGAAGCGGCATACACATTATCGAAAGACTGTTTCATCACACGGTCTGCTCTGCGATTTACGCGTTCCTCCGTCCAATAGTACCCCAATCGATTCTGAACCCATTCGAAATAAGAAACGGTAACTCCACCTGCATTTGCTAAAATATCAGGCACTACCAAAATTCCCTTTTTGTTTAATATAGCATCGGCATCGGCTGTTGTAGGTCCGTTTGCACCTTCAACGATTAATTTTGCCTTAATACGATCAGCATTTTCTGGGGTAATCTGATCTTCCATCGCTGCAGGAACTAGCACATCGCATGGCAATTCCAACAATTCAGCATTGGATATTTTTTCGCCGCCAGTAAAGCCTTCCAAAGAACGACTACTACTATTAGCTACATAAGCCATGGCTTCATTCACGTCTATTCCATTTGGATTGTGATACCCGCCTGATACATCCGAGATACCCACAATTTTAACCCCCAATTGAGCAATTAATTTTGCAGAAATACTACCAACATTACCAAACCCTTGTACAACACAAGTAGTTTCTGTTGGCTTCAAACCTAATTTCACCATTGCAGAACGAGTGGAAACCATTACCCCTCTGCCCGTTGCTTCTACACGACCTAAACTACCGCCTAAAACCAAAGGCTTACCGGTTACCACGGCCCATGCATTTTGACCTACGATTTTGCTATACTCGTCAACAATCCAAGCCATTTCTTGAGCGCTGGTCCCCATATCAGGAGCAGGGATATCTTTGTCCGGACCAAACACATTTCGCATTGCTAAGGTGTAGCCACGGGTTAATCGCTCTAACTCACCTTTACTCATTTCGCGTGGATTACACTTAATACCACCCTTTGCACCACCGTAAGGCACATTCACAACGGCACATTTCCAAGTCATCCAAGCGGCTAAGGCCTTAACCTCATCCAAGTTAACATCCAAACTGTACCGAATTCCACCTTTTGAAGGTCCTAAATGAGCGCTGTGAACCACACGATAGGCCTCAAAAACACGGATACTTCCGTCATCCATTGTAACAGGAATATTGGCAGCTACTACTTTATCAGGTACACGAAGTACATTCGCAAATTGCTCATCTAAACCTAAAATCTTCACCGCTTCATCGAAGCGCTTTTGCATGCTCTCCAAGGGATTGTAACGAGGAGTTCCGCCATTTTGTTGGGCTGACATAACTTGATTTTTGCTAAAAAATTATCGGGGCAAAAATAGTACGATTATCCCCATTCTCATCACAATATCTTAACAATGTTTCCAATTGTACACTTTATTTCATGAAGCCTTAACAAGTGTATGATTAACACTTTTTCAATTATTCCGTGCGCCTAAGGGAACGCAGCAACAACAAAAACATGCAGAAAAAGGCAGGGAACAAGGCCACAACCTCCCAATTAACAACAACCAAATCCGAACTATAAAATGATCTATTAGAAAACAATTCTTCAATGAATCCCTTTACATTCAATTTGATACAATAAACTATCCCAGGGAAAAACAGTCCAAACACAATGAAACTCACATAAACAATAACCGCCGATAAATAAATTCTAAATAATTCAAAAAATCGATTGTTTGCATGCAACCAATGCGCAATTGGAGAACAAATGGCAGATAATAGAATTGTAGGAACTATAAGTATGAAATATCGATTCATATTGGAAAATTCCCAACCAAAAATGGAAGAAAACACATCGTCCGGAATCACACTTACAACCAAACATACCAGCAAAGAACGCACAAAGCTTTTTCGAATAAATTGACCCAAAACTCCCCTTATATTCTCACTTGAAGGCTGTAAAGCCATACTGTGGATCACCACTCCGTAGGAATTGGCAATCACCATGAGAGTATCCCACATCAGCCATACATTGGCAAGTACCCCAATGATTGATTTATCAGCGCTCCACATATTCAACGCCCACAAGGGTGCCCTTGTTATGGCAAAATATACTAGGTGGCCGGCCTGCGACCAAAACCCATCGCTAAAAGCTTTTCTCGGAAGTATCCAGCGATTACTTTCTAAGAAGGAAAATGCTTTCAATCCCAAATTTTCGGAGTTAACCTTACCCAACTTTTCCTCGGGCAAAGTCACTTCCCCACTATTCTCTGAGTCCCCACAATTCTCCGAGTCCAACCCATTCTCAGAGATTGCATCATTCCGCAGTTCAATCCACCACAGTTTTCTATTTAGAAAGATCGAAACCAAAACGGCTATAACGAGAGAAAAAACCAGAACCCAACTAACCGATTCGGTACTTAAAACAGGGGGAGCAATCCAAATTAAACCCAACAATCCTAAACCCTGTAAAGGACCAACTACAATAATTTTTGCGATAAATGCAAGTACAGCCAGCAACAACAATAACTTCAAAAGTTCAATGGAAATCTGCAGTTGATTTCTCTTTTCAACCAAACCTTTAAACTGGTAAAACCCTAATACAACATTTACAACTGACAACAACAGAATTAGTGTCCCACCACCGAATACGAGGGACAGTTCAGTCAGTGGGAGTGCCCCTTTATTTATCCAAATCCAACAACTATGCAACGCCATCCAAATAGCGGAAACCCCTACCGAAACAATAATCGAAAATCGCAATGTTCGTTTTACACCATACTGAATCATGAAATTTGGCAACGTACTGCCCACCATCCATTCCAAAACCAACATGAACAACTGGATATTCATGAGCCAAATACTCAAATGCCCTCTACCCGCCGCGCCCATCATTCTTGAGTATAATACAACCACCAATATGGCCAAAACAGCTTTTACGCCCTGCCAAATTATCGTCCGATTTGCAAGTCTATGGGCTGTCATTGAACCTTATCATTTATTAAATCACCAGAACTCAAATCCGCAAATTTGAAGAAATATCCTAAGGATGCCCAAGTAAATAATAATTCAGCATTGGTACCCTTGTTAAACTCCTTTTTACGAAATTCAAAATCCCACCAAGTGTTCAATTTCTCAACGCCCAATATGGCCTCTTTCCAATCACTAAAATGCAGCAAGGTTAATGAGGTATGAGGTACGGTAAATCCTTTTTTATCCGTTCGATATAATATTTCATCGGGCAATATACCTGTGAGTGCCTCGCGCAACAAGCCTTTGCTATAACCATTATATAACCTACTCGATAATTCGCCAATAATGTACCCTTCTTCCTCTTCAAATTGCTCATCCAAGGCGGAAATACCTATCCATTGTGACAATAAATAATCATCGGCAAAAGGATTCCGAGATTCTAATTGGTTGGCCATTCCATTTCTATCTTCAAAACGCAATAATTGATTTAAACGATCCCCAAAGTAATCATTTAACAAAACATCGTATAGTGTGTCCCGTTGTTTACTCCCATTTCCTCCGCCATTGTTTTTTCTGTTTACCTCGCAGTTGTTTTTTCTAAGTGAAAGTTGCAAATTTTCAACTTGAAAAATACCTGTTAAAAACATCTTCAATCGTTGCCGCAGTGCCACCGATAGAGGTAATGGCCATTTTTTTCGATGGGGTATTAACGACGTCCATTCATTCATTAATTGACGAACATAGTAATGAGGGTAGCCCGCAAAAATCTCATCGGCCCCCTGACCATTAAACAAAACGGTAATCCCAGTTTCCTTTACAGTTTTACACAAATTGAAGTGGGCAATATTGTTCCAGTGTACCGCAGGTCTTCCTGTTTTTTCAATAAACTCTGGTAAATCCGAAGAAAGAAAACCCCTCGTTTCTATTTGCTGATGTTGAGTTCCTAAAAATTCGGACATTTTACGTTGCCACTGCGATTCATCCTCGGCAGTATTACTAGAAGCGATGGAGAAAGTCCTTAATTGGGTCTCTTTACCTGCTACCAAACAAGCTACCGCTGCGATTGCTGAACTATCCAATCCGCCGCTTAATGCAAACCCAATAGGCACATCGCTTTGTAGTCGTCTGGCAATGGATAAAAACAACTGTTTTCTCAATACTTCCGCTTTTTCTGAAACCCTGGGCAATGAATCTAATAATACCTGAATTTGTGGTGCTTTAGTCTCTACAGAACTAAAACTATCCCAAGAAAGTTCCGTTTTTTCTTTAATCTCAGAAAATGTCAAGGTACTCAGATTTAGTGCCCATTCACAAGTTTGCATTGAAACCTTATTTTCTGAGGTTTTTTCCTTCAGGTCAGTCCCAAACTTAAGCTGAACATAACAACCTATCGGAATATTCTTAACTGTAGACCATGGCGAGATTACATCCGTTTTACCTTGTTTATACCATTTCACATAATCTTCGTCAAATTGGAGAAGATTGCCACCCATGTCCAACGACTTTAAAAAAGTTCGCTCGTCACTGCTAAACACGATTTGTCCTGGAACAGGCTCGCTGTAATACAATGGTTTCACACCGGTACGATCCCGGACTAAAAAACAAATATTTAACTGTTGGTCCCAAACTGCAAAGGCAAAAAAACCATCCAATAACGGTATGCAATCAACTCCAAATTTCTCCCACAACAGCAGTAATACCTCTGTGTCTGTTGAGGTCTGTACCGTTAAACTGTACTTTATTATTAATTCTCGATAATTAAATATTTCTCCATTGTAGGAAAGTATAAATCTATTGTCTTTAGATTTCATCGGCTGATGCCCTCCAACACCTAGCCCTATGATAGAAAGTCGCGTATGAACCAAAACACCTGTAACATCTTCATCCTCTATTTCGCTAAATCCTTCGTCATCAGGCCCTCTAAACCGAATACTTTCTAGCAACTGCTCTTTTATGTGAACAAGCGTTTCCTTCGATTCCAATTGGGTTGAAAGATATCCTGCTATACCACACATAAAATACTAAAACAGATTAACAGTAGGGTGTATAACGCAGATATGCGAATAATATTTCTTGGCCGATGGTATCTGGATTAAATCTCTTTTGAGCTGTTTCTACTTCAACCATTTGTTCATTATATATTTCATCCCTAGCCGCATATTTTTCATCCCTAGCCAACAATCTATGGTTTGTTGAATTGACCGAACCCTCTTGTTTTGTTTCTTTCAAATACTGCTCCATGGTTTCTACTAAATTCTCCTCCTTTAATCCTTTCGTAAACCAAACTCCTTTTGAAACAATCATCTCTGGGATTCCAGCTACCGATGAAGTAATGATCGGCAACCCACAACATTGCGCTTCTGCAATAATACAAGGTGCATTTTCCGCTATTGAAAATAATATTAGTGCCGAACTCAAATTCATCAAGTCCGACAATTCTTCTGGGCTTACCTTTCCAACTATCTTAATCCGAGAATTGGATTTCACGGAATTGATATCAATATCAGGATTTTTCGCCAACAACTCTGATGAATCCCCACCAACCAAGATTAAATTCATTGGGATATCCTTGTTATTTGCTGAAATTTGATTGAAAGCATTAATAATCAAGGGAACTTGTTTTCGATTATCAAAATTTGATACATGCAACCAATTGATTTTCTTTTCATCCATTTCCGAATCCGAGGACATTGCTAATAAACGTCTAACTAGGTTCTGGTTGATTGCTGGATTCACTTTAAAAATACTTGTATCCACAGGATTTCGGAATAAGTGCATCCGTTTGGGTAATTTATAGGTATGTTGCAGTTGTTGATGAGTAAACAATGAAATTGACGCTGAAACATCGCTGATCTTCCAAATCCGCTTCATATACCAACGAAAAAACACAGATCTTTGGTAATAACTATCTTGAATATCATTTCCAAAAATTGCCCAATGCTCTGTGTACCACAAATAGGCTTTGGACCAAAAGTGTTTTTTTACAAAACCCAGGGGCCATGCTATTTTATCACCCGCATGCAAATGCAGATAGCATTCTTTATCAGAGTTTTTTCTATAATAATTTACTAAAACTGCAAATACAACCAACCAATACCAAATTGCATTCAACGGCTTACTTAAAACACCACTAAACTGCTTGATTGGAGTCCAAATTAATTCAATTTCACTTTCACGATCATTTTTCGATTCCACATTATCTTGAGATTCAGTTTTGAAAGTTCCATTCGATGCGACTGAATCACTTAGAAACACAGTTGTCTTAGAAGCAGAAATAGCATAATTGCTATGCACTGGCCGCCATTCTACATTTGCATCGGAATATGGATCTGGGATATTCTGCTTTGAACGATATATTGGAAAATGAAAAACCGTTAGTTTAGGATCAAATGCTGAATTAGTTGATAAATTGCCTGCAACGGCTTGGGCATGTCGGAGTACAAAATTCCCAGATAAAGGATCTTGATTACTGGGGAACCACCCCGCTATCCATATTAACTTTTTTGGAAACAGCACTTCGGCAAAAGTAAGCAACAAGGATGAGTGGGAATAAATTCGTTGCGAAAAATGCAAAACATCGCTTTTTACGTTGCACAGAATAGAAAAAAATAGTAATATTGCACCCTCATAAATGGCGGTTATAGCTCAGGTGGTTAGAGCATCAGCTTGTGGCGCTGAGGGTCGCCGGTTCGAGTCCGGTTAATCGCCCAAAAAAAAAGCTGTTTCAACTTTGAAACAGCTTTTTTTACGTTAAGGAATCTTGGTTTAGTTTTTTGGATCTTCCATGGAAATATATTTCAACAGCTCAACACGAACCTCTGGCTGATTGAATTTACCATGAAAGCTAGAAGTAACTGTAGTAGAGGTAATGTCTTTGATACCCCGAGAAGCTACACACATGTGTTTTGCATCCACAATAACAGCTACATCCGGTGTTTGCAAAGCTTCCATTAACTCAGAAGCCACTTGAACCGTCATGCGTTCTTGCACTTGCGGTCTGCGCGCGTAATAATCCACGATCCTGTTTAATTTACTTAATCCAATCACCTTACCTGCTGAAAAATAGGCAACATGGGCATGACCGTATATGGGCACAAAATGGTGCTCACAGGTACTGTGGAAATGAATATTTCGCTCCACCAA
>CANGWH010000059.1 GCA_947457565.1 Flavobacteriales bacterium | reverse complement strand
TGTCAATACCTGGGATAATGAAGGTATAATCCACGTTATCCTGTCCGCCGATATTTCCCAATTTATCTTTCGGACTTACTTTAATTCCCCAATGATATTGAGAATAATCTGGGATTGCCTCTACTGCACAGGTCCTAGGTGTTTCGTAGATATCAACCCGCTGCGTAAACGAATCGGCGCAACCGCCTGTAATGGAAGCTTTTAACGTCACAAAATACGAAGTGGTAATTTTAGGATTGAATGACTTGATTGGATCCGATGTATTGTTAAATGTGTTATCGGCAAAATCCCACAGATAGTTAATTTTCCCCGATTCCCAGGTAGTTAGATTTTTGAAAGAAACGGGATCCCCTGAACAGGCATTATTTGCCGAAAAAGCAGGAAATACAGATTCTAATACTTGTATGTTTTTACTCAAAGAATCCGAGCATAGATTGGCCGATTCAACTACTAATTTCACTGTATAACCGCCCAATGAATTCCATTTTTTTGTAGGAAGTTTTAACGAGGATTTGGTTCCGTCTCCAAAATCCCAACGATAACTATTATTGAATGCCGTGTCAAACAAGGTTTTATTGATAAACTGAGAAACAACGTATTTGCAGGCTCTATCCACATCAAAATCAACGATGGGTGATTGATACACTACTATTTCTTTCATTAGGGTATCGGCACAACCCATATCGGACTTAACAATTAATTGTATCCAGTTTTTACCGCCTTGGTTTAACCGTGTTTTTCCATGGGTAGCGGTTGAAACAGAATCATAACTATTAAAATACCAACGACTACCTATTTTACCCGATGTTAACGTTGATTTATTTGTAAAATTGAATATTTCCTTGCTACATCTTCCCGATACTTGATCAAACGCAGCAACTGGAGTCTCAAATTGTTGGATTTTTTGTAGGGCTGTAGCGATGCATCCTTTATTATCAATCCGCAGTTTAATTGTGTAAATACCTGCGTTCTTATAAATATTTACAACCCTTGTTGAATCATTTCTACTTTCCCCTTTTCCATCACCAAAATCCCAGTAGTTCTTCGCTTTAGCAGGCGATGAGTTATTTATAAATTCGGCTTCGGCCCCTGAGCAGCTGTTCTTTTTAGAGAAATCAACCATCGGGGTTTCAGCAACATCAACCTCAATCTCTTTGCTATTGGTAAATCCAAAATCTACTGTTTTGGTGGTTAATTTCACTTTGTAAATCCCTGGTTTACTGTAAACAAACGTTGAATTAATATCGCTAGAAGTATCAGCACTAATTCCCGTCCCAAAATCCCAAGTGCTGTAAAAGTACCCTTTTTTTATGCTTGACGCATTTTCAAACTGCAGAGTATCGCCCGTACAGGCGGTAATTTGGGTTTTAAAATTTGCCAACGCTACGGGTGCAATATAAACCTCCCTAAGGATCGTAGTATCACAACCGTTTCGATAATTGGTGAATGTTACAGCTATTCGAATTACACTATCTTCTAAACTAGAATCCTTCGTTTCAAAGGTTATTGTTAAATCACTTATACTGCTTGGTTTGGTTAATGTAGTTCCTGGGATTTTTTTCCCGGTAAAGGAATAAGCCGATACAGAAGCCGACCAACCTGTATCGAATTGTGAATTTGAGTAGGTTCTCGGAGGTGGCATAGAATACACTACCGGCAATCCAAGGATTGTCACATCCGGTCTACCATCCGCACGATACCATGGCTTATTTGAATTAACTACGGTATCGATAGGGATGAATGCACTACCGCCCGGTGAACGTTTAACAAAGGTCTTGAAGACGAAGGTGTCATTACTTAAGGTATCGTCTTTCGCATCAACATAAACGCAGACAGTTACTGAATCCAACGCATTAATAATAAGAGGATTCTTAAAATAGTAAGTATAAGTATCTTGGGAAGCAATACGCTGGGTAACAAACTCTCGATTTACAATACCATTTACGGAATAGGCTACGTAAAAATCGTATACGGTATCGGAGTTTTTATTTTTTATACTTATACCTAATTCTCTCTTCCAACCCGAACATACGGTGTTTGGGATTTTTAAATCAGAAGTATCAGCAGCTAAATCAAAATATGTTTCAATAGCGCCTCGGTCGTGGAATTTCTTGTTTCTAACCCGCTTGTATATATCCTTTTCGTTGATCGATCGATACGGAACATTGTTTTGGGCCAAAATCGAATACTGTCTGAAATCATTTTTTTCTACATCCGCAAATTTCACCTTGACACTATTTTCGTTTTTACCAGCCAAGGTCAAGGACTTATAATCTTTAAAATTGGTATAATTCAATCTATAAATTTTCCAACTCTCAGACTTTGCTCTTATGTAATATGTGTTGTGATCTAACTCTAAAATAAATGGAGTGGTTGTTAAGTTTGTATTAATCTCTAATGTCTTTGAAATTGTGGCATTAGGGCAATCATAATAAAAAATATTGCCAGTTATTTTTGTATATTCATTAAAGTCTAGAAAAATTCCAACCGGACCATATTTATGGTTCAGATCTGATGTGAAATATACCGTATTGTTGCAGATATTATTTTCTTTTGACAAAGAAGTGGAACCGCCATTTACATACTGATTTAAAAAAATAAATTCCCCTAAAGAATCTACTTTATTATTAGCTACTAGATTCGCTACGATGTTCAAATTTGATTGCATAACCCCAACACTGAAAATTTGAATATGGCCACCTCTATATACGCCTCCTGAATTGAATGCAATTGCTTCATTATTGAATACTTGATTTTTACTCATTGATAATGATGTGTAGTTTATTCCTTCTCCAAAAAAAACAACCCCTTCTCTACGCCATATATTTGAATCAATAATATTATCTTCAACGAGGTTAAATTTAAGATACTTGGATTTTATCGTTTGTAAAAACATCACACGATTCCAAATATTATATGGGTTCATAAATTCACCCATAATTTCTTTGGTGATGCGATTTTGAACAATTACTATATCTGTTGTGCCTAAGATTTTAAAACCGTAACTAAATCGATTGAAATAACAACGATTATATGAAAGTAAATTCTTTTTTATAATTACTTTCACTCCTTCCAAAACGGTAATTCCTTCAAAATAGTTATATGCAACATTATGAGAGATTGTATTTCCTTCAATAATAAAATCCGTTGCTGATGTCCCATCGCATTGATTTAATTCTATGCCAACGAACAAATTCAATCGGATTTTTGAGGTACCCGTTGCGCCAACAAACGGTAAATTGGTTATCGTATTGCCGAAAATTAACGTGGATTGGCTCGCGGTATAGCTATTACCCATTTTTATGACCACTAAATTTGAATCTACGGGAGAAGAACTTGAAGCGGATGAGCGAGTAATGGTATTATTCAACCAACGATCACCGTTTGAATATCGACTAAAAATAGCGTTGGTATAGAAATTCTGAATATTATTACCTTCAAAAGTGTTTTTTGTTCCTACTGATTTAAAGCTATCTATTCCGCCTTGGTGCAAAATTCCGTAATAGGGTCCGGGAGAATTGTTTGCAGTGGTAGTTAAAGTACATGATTTAACCGTATTGTTTACACCCAAGTGATTGGAACTCGTTTGTAACAGATTTCTGTTATTATCAGCAAACGCAATATAAGCACTCGCTGATTTTGCTATATTGAAAGACCCATTAAACTGAATGGTACATCCATTTATTGAAATAAAATCCGCTTGGTTAGCGATTCGGATACCAATTATTGAATCAGTGTTACTGCTATTGACAAATTTTACATTCTTAATTTCGATATAATCTGCTCCATTCAGTAGCAATAATTCTTTTGTAATCGATCCTGTTACCGAATATCCATTACCCGTAAAAACTAATGTATTTGTGGCGGTTGTTGGGTAGGTTGAATGCTGTTTAAGCTCAATACAACTCGAAATGCTTGTGTTGCTTTGAATTGTTACTTGTACCTTACCTGAAACACCTACCTTGTTAAATTCTTGAGCAAAATCGGTCCACGTGGCAAAGTTGGAAGCGCCAACATTTCCCCCGATGGTATAATTCCCCGACAACTGGGCATAAACGGATGGATTTAATGTCAGTATAATGATTAACAGCAGTAAAAATCTTTTCATAGGATACAAATCACTTTAATCGACTTAAAAGGAATTTAAATTCACTCCTCTTCGAAGCTAAGTTATTGACGACTAAAAAACAAAAGGTTGCAAGTTCCGTTTGGTATGTCGATTTAGCTCAATTTTATAACCTGAAGCAATTTTGTAAAATATTTTTTACAATTAGTAAAATTTATTTTACATTTGTAGCGTAAATATTTAAAAACATGAACAATCATTTGTTATCCAATCGCTGGCTCATCCCTTCGGGCATCCTCTTTTACAGTGCTACCCTAGTAGGTATTCTATTGATGACCTCTGTCATTACTACCGAAACTATCAATATAGAAGTTTCCGTACCCAATCTATTTCATTTGGAAGATCCGCTGTTGGGTCACAATCAATCATGGATCAAAAACAATTGGCTTGACGAAATCCTCTGTTTATTGCTGTGTATTTCCGGGCTTATCCATGGATTTTCGGCCGAATCCGACGAAGACGAGTATGCCAATTTCCTTCGATTTCAAGCGCTCAAGTGGTCGATGGTAATCAATTACACCTTGCTAACAGTGGTATCTCTACTGATATATGGATTTGCTTTTTGGCAAGTGATTTTAATCTCCATGTTCAGTGTTTTGGTTACCTTTATCGTTTGGTTTAGAATTTCCATGATTCAACATCGACGAAAATGAAAAACAACATTAAGGTCAATCGTGCCATAAAAAAGATTTCGCAAGATGAACTGGCAAAACTGGTGGGTGTATCTCGGCAAACGATCAATGCAATAGAAAACAACAAGTACTACCCGTCGCTGGAATTAGGATTAAAACTTTCTAAAATCTTAGCGTGTTCCGTGAATGATCTTTTCAGTTTAGACGATGAATCGGCCTGATTTTGCGCCTTGCTTGTCCCTAGTTTAGATAAACCGTGGGTTTGTATACGAGATACCGGAATTTGTATACGTGGTGATTTAAATTGATAAAGAGATTTGTTGCATCAAAAAATCAACATGAAACAAACCATATTTATCACCGGTTGCAGCAGTGGGATTGGCAAAGAGACTGCTAAATTATTTCAACAAAAAGGCTGGAATGTAATCGCTACGATGAGAAATCCGGATCTGGAAACGGAGTTAACCAAACTAGACCATGTATTGGTTACCCAACTGGATGTATTGGACTTAGCATCCATTGACGATGCCATTAACTTAGGGCTAAAGAAATTCGGAAAAATTGACGTTTTGGTAAATAATGCCGGTTATGGAGCTTATGGCCCTTTGGAATCATTCCCCAGAGAAAGAATCTTGAGGCAATTTAATACCAATGTAATTGGTTTACTGGATGTAACTAGGGCAATGTTGGCGCATTTCCGAAAAAACAAACAAGGAATGGTGATTAACATTTCCTCGATGGGTGGTAAAATGACATTCCCGCTGGGATCGTTGTATCATGGAACCAAGTTTGCGGTAGAGGGAATTTCAGAGTCACTGCGCTACGAAGTTGAGCAAATTGGTTGCCGAGTGAAAATAATTGAACCTGGTGCAATTGCTACTGATTTTGCAGGCAGATCTTTTGATTTCAACTACGATTCTAATCAATCCGAGTACAACACAATTGTTCAGAAAATTACAACTGTATTTCCCAAAATGGTAAAAAATGCATCGTCCGCCAATATTGTAGCTAATGTGATTTTTACAGCCGCAACCGATGGAAAGAATACATTGCGTTACATGGCTGGTTCAGATGCAAAAATGTATAACTTCCTCAGCAAATGGCTGGGCTATAATTTCATTGTAACCATGAATAAAAAGTTCTTCAAATTATAATGAATGAATAAACTACTGCATTTAAAAACCATATCGGATTTATACCGCTTTTTGGATTTGGGTTATGCCAATCATCCATTAATCGCAGTGATTGATTTCAGCAAATTATCGGATCATTCTGCGGAGGAGATTCCCATAAAAACAGATTTTTACTCGATCATGTTTAAAAATTATTGTCGGAATCACATTCGTTACGGCCGAAAAACGGTAGATTTTCAAGACGGCAGTTTACTTTGCATATCACCTAATCAATTGATTACCATTGATAACGATGTAGAAATTGCCGAAAATATGCAAGGTTGGGGATTATTCTTCCATCCTGATTTAATCCGGGGAACTCCATTGGGTTATAGAATAAAAGACTATACATTCTTTACTTATGAGGTATCTGAAGCATTACATTTATCGAATAAAGAAAAAGAAACGCTATATGATTGTATTGTTAAAATCCAAGAAGAGCTAACCCAAAACATTGATTATCATAGTCAAAACCTGTTGGTTTCTGTCATCGAACTGCTATTAAATTACTGTTCTCGATTTTATAGTAGACAATTCATCACGCGTAAATCGCTAAATACGGATGTTGTTGTAAAAGTTGAGCAGATTCTACGATTTCATTTCGAACATGAAGATAAAACTGCCGTTGGTTTACCCAGCGTTAAATTTTTAGCCAATCAGTTGAATCTTTCTCCCAATTATTTAAGTGATTTATTAAAGCGAGAAACAGGTTTAAACGCACAGGATCACATCCATTATGCAGTTATCGAAGAAGCGAAGAATTTACTCATCCAATCGAATCAATCGGTTAGCGAAGTAGCGTATTCTTTGGGATTTGAATATCCTCAGTATTTCAGCAGGCTGTTTAAACAAAAAACAGGCAAAACCCCAATTGAATTTAGAGGTACATCATAAGCCAATAATTTTCACATTCAATCTGTACGATTGATTTCTTCATTTACTCAAATTCGTGGAATCTTATGTTTTCGACAATTAAATTATTAGGATAATTCAAATCCAGTCCCAAATTCTCTTTGAAATTTTTAAAATGAAAGAACTTTTTACGAACAGCGTGATTTAAAACTCCGACAACTTTTTCTTCCTTATCAAAAATGATTGTTAACATATGGCTATTTCTAATTTCCAATGCCAAATCCCAACACCTCAATGAGTATTCAATATTGCTTTTATCCAAAATGAAAAATTGATCCAATTCTGAAATTGAGGTATTGACATCCCCATATCCATCGGAAAAACTACCAATCGAATTTGAAATGAAATATTTTGAATTTTCGACAACAATTCCGTTTAAACAATTTAAAGTTAAATCGTATCCGTTAAATTGTTGTATCTCATTCTCATAATTATCTTCATCATTCCTTAAATTTCTTAAATTATTTTTAGGCCAGTAAACCTTAATTGACCTTTCATATACTGGCAACACTATATTAACCAAGTTTTTCATGCCGCAATTTAATTAGGCAAAAGAACTTTTAGTGCGTTTAGGAGTTAATTTACTTAATCTCAAATGAAAACCTTCTTAACCGCTCGATGGGAAAATCTAATTATGGCGAACTATGCAATTGAGCCCAGTATACTACTTCCCTTTTTACCTAAAGGGGTGGAATTAGATTTTTATCAAGGGCGAACCTATGTAAGTTTGGTTGGATTTCTGTTTAAAAATTCCTCAATTTTAGGCATTCCTATCCCCTTTCTTGGGACATTTGAAGAAATAAATTTACGATTTTATGTAAAGCGCAAAACAACCGAAGGATATCAACGAGGAGTCGTTTTCATTAATGAAACTGTGCCCTACAAACCGGTTGCATGGTTGGCAAACAAACTGTACAAAGAGCATTATATTGCCATACCTACCAAACATTCTATGCAGTTTGGGGACCGTATAAAGGAAATTGAATATCAATGGAAAACCAATCGGAATTGGAATAGAATTTCGGTTAGTGCTGGTATGGAGAATCGCGAAATGGAACGAGGAAGTTTGGAGGAATTTATTTTCGAGCATTACTATGGATACACAAAAATCAGTGAATCTCGGACCCAAGAGTATCGAATCCATCATCCTAGATGGCTAGTAAACGATGTGGTTGAGTATGATATTCAGTGTGATTTTTTGTCGATGTATGGCCCAGCGTTTTCCCATCTTTCCGATAACGTTCCCAGTTCCGTAATTCTCGCCGAAGGTTCTGATATTAGTGTAGATTGGAAACGTATTGATATATAAAGTGCATCCTTTTATATGAAAACTAAATTCTGTGAGCTATGCAAACGGGAATATAGTACCTTATACCGAATTCAAGTGAGTAAAGGAAAGACTTGGATATTTGTCTGTGAATATTGCTGCATAACATCGAAAAAACTCCCTAATTATCGATACGGAGGAACTTGGAAAGGGTACCGACATTAAAGATCACCTATTTGCGATAGAAAATCCGGCAGCCAAAAGAAGGTGTTGCTGCTTCATCCAATTGTCTATTTGCCAATAAATCATTTACAGCATTCGCTAAAAAGGGGGTTGCTTTGGCAGGATCTTCTCCATTATCGTCTATCGCCCCTTTGTATTTAATTACATATTTTCCATTTTCTAACCAAATAATAAAGGCTTGGGGGGTATGTTCTGCTCCAAATTGTTTACTTACCAATTGTTTTTCATCCTGTAAATATGGAAAATTAAAGTTTTCCAATTGGGCCTTGGTTTGCATTAATGAAAAAATCTCGTCTTCGTAAAGCAATGAATCCATTGGATTTATTGCTATCAACGGTACTTTTAACGGTGTATATTTTTCATTCAAGGCATTTAAACGTGCAGGATATAAACTTGCAAACGGACAATGATTACAAGTAAAAACCACAATAAAACCAAGAACCTCCTTATTACATTCTGTAGACCAAATTTGGCCATTAACATTCCTAAGTGCGAACGATTCTATGGTTTTAATTTGGCCATTCATTCCCGAAACGAAAAAGAGATTTACAACTGAAGCTAACCCACAAATAACAGACGTTCTCATAATTACTGCTTAATAAATTTTACAAGATGAATATACTTTGTTAATTCATCAGTAATTTGAACGGTATAAACCCCTGGTTGTAATTGTGAAACATCTAAACCATGTTGTAAATTTGGTTGGGGCAACATCAACTTAGTTCTTCCTGCAAGATCCAATATTGTTATATAATAAACTTTAACATCAGAATTTCCGAATTGAATATTCAGTTTATCTTTCACAGGATTAGGAAATAATGTAGGTTTTGCAGAAATATATGATTTGCGATTTACATCCGCCCGATTTCCCTTGACCACAAATTGTCCCATCATACCTCCATCCTCATGATTCGAAAAATGGCAATGGTACATAAATGGATGTAATTCATCGGCATAATCAGAAAATTTAGTTACAAAAGTTACACTCTCATTTCTTGGCACATACATCACATCCTTCCAACCACTTTCAAAATCACCTACTGCAGATTCTACGCCGTTTCTAGCAACAATTTTGAATTCTACATCATGAATATGGAACGTATGCCCAAATATATTATTATTTGTAACCGTCCATTTTTCGATATCATCCAACATGACTGTCTTATTGATGGTATTTAATTGGAATGATACATTATCAAAATCAAATGGTTTTCCTCCAGGATTTCCATTTGTTATAGCTACACTGCGGTTTACTTTTGCATCTGCCGACTTAAAATATACATTATTCTCTAATTTCTGAGGAAGACTTGTAATAGGATTTGCGGTTGATTTCACAACGTTTATATGTAAAACATTGAAATCCGTATTATTTAACAAACTACCAAACGCACCTGTTGTGTTGGGTTCACCACCAGGATATCCAAAAGGCTGGCCAGAATTATATGATTTTAAATCAAGAGCGGTACCTACTGCGTCATTCGTAAGATTTACTAAAATCTCAACTCGTTCACCTACCATTAGTTTCAACCGGGTTACTGCAACAGGAGCATTTAATAAACCTCCATCGTTTGCAATAATATAAAACGTCCGATTATCGCTAAATCCAAGGTTATAACCGCGTTCAATCTCTGCATTGAGAATACGCAAACGAACAAACTGTTTTGGCAAATCGGTCTCTGCATTAGGCGTTCCGTTGGTAAGCATATAATCTCCATAGGCAACATTTTGAACTATAAACTGATTGGTGGTTGAGTATCGTCTACTCGTAAGTACTAATGGGATATCGTCTATGCCATAGGTTCTCGGGAGTTCTAATAACGATTCAATTGAATCCCTTATAATTATTAATCCTCCTAAACCTTTGGACAGATGTTCCATGGTCATCATATGTAGATGAGGATGATACCATAAGGTAGAGGCTTGATTAGTCACTTTCCAATATGGCTTCCAAGTACCACCCATGGGTATCACTTGGTGCGGTCCTCCATCCATCACTGCGGGTAAATGCATTCCATGCCAATGCAGCGTGGTGCTGTCGTTTAATTTATTAATAACATTAATTTGAACCAAATCACCTTTTTTCATTATTAAGGTTGGCCCCCAAAAACTATGATTATTAATTCCTCCCGTGATGGTTTGATTTCCCGATTTAAGTTGTTTAAAAGTATCTTTTAAGACGAGATTAAATTGAGTACCACTTAACGTATCGGGAATTACAAGTTGTTGATATTGTGCAAAAACACAATAATTAATAAGACTAAATAAAACAGTACTGATATATTTTTTCATTTATAATTTTTTACAAAATAATTTGAGTTATAATACTATAATTTTTTTCTATGTTTAGTTGCAAACAACTGTGCTATTTCCTTAGTTAATGATTGAAAATCTCTAATTTGATGAGCTTTACAGAAGTCTTTAATTTTCAAAAAATGATTGTAATTAATTTGTTCTGCCAGTATTTGTTGCTCTCCGATTAATGAAATTAAAGAATCAGTCACTCGTTTATTTTGCGAATACATTAATTGTTGGTAGAGAGAATTCCTCAATTCATTCATTTTTTCTTCATTTAAATTGGTTAACTCCCGATGAATTCCAATTTCCTTTTCGTATTTTAAAGACTGAATCTCATCAAACTTAAGAGCATTTATAATGTAATACTTAGGGCCTTCACCTTGTTTGTTCAAAGGATTAAATAATAAAAATAGTAATACTACATTCCCGATTAACAAAACAATTATAATTAGTAGATGAAATTTGGATTTATTCATTATATAATAAATTATTTGTTTTAATTATCACTTGAGTCAAGCTTGCATTTTGATTTTTCTCGAGTGTTATAAAAAACTCTATACTAAATATAGCCATTAAAATACCTGCCGCTACCGATACCCACAAGTAAGAAACCGTCTCTAGGCCTCTTACCCTTTGATCTATTTTTAGGTAGAAGCTTTCTGATGGCTCAATTTGTTTGATTTTAGAAAGTTGACTAAACACTTGTTCCATATTTTTATTTGACGAGTATTTCATAATTTTCCTTCTTTCACCGATTTAACAATTGCGATAATTTAATTTTTGCTCTGTAGAATATTGATTCCAATGCTTTTACACTTATACCCATAATTTCAGCAGTCTCCTGCTGCGTTTTTTGCTCTATTTTCAACAATATAATGGCCGTTTTTTGTTGGTCCGGCAATTTATTTATAGCGCTAAAAATCTTCGCACATGCTTCTTTTTGTTCCATATCAACACCTGGATGATTAAAGTTTACCGGATATAATGGAGGCTGAAGATCTGATAATGAAAAAAGACGTTGAAAAATGCTGTTTTTTTTTGCCTGCCTCGACTTAATAAAATCCAGTGCTTGATTAATAGTAATGCGATAAATCCAAGTTTTAAGGCTTGATTCTTTTCTAAACAATTTTAATTGACTGTGAACTTTAATAAAAACATCTTGCGTAATTTCTTCCGCATCTTCCAATTGTTGAACATAATGCAATGCCAAGTTCAATACCATTTTATGATGCGTTTGATAAATCACTTCAAATGTCATACATTCAATATTTTACCAAGTAATAGACCGATACGAATAACTCCATAAGAAAATAAAAATCTCAATAATAATTTTCTGAATTTCTAAATTATGAATCATCTATATTCTATAGACGATAAATTAATTTAAAACCCTCATTCGTAAAAAAGCAATGGGATGCATTGAGTGCATCCCATCGTAAACATTATTATATATAAAATGAAACTTAAAACTGTTTTATAAGTGGAAGATATTCTACCGATTTCAAAAATTGATATAATGGCAATGATTGCATCAGTTCCTTCACTTTATCTTCTTCAAGTCCTGTAAAGATGATCACAGCTCCGTTTTTTGTAGGTTTTAAAAATAGATGTTCTACCAGTCCGTCAACTTTCCATTTGCCAATTAATGCTTGCTCGTGTTTGATTATTTCTTGAAAATTTGATGGCAGTTGGATTGTCTCGATTGTGAAATTCACAAGAATTTGATTATTCTCCATATTTAGTTACTTGTTGTTATCATTTAAATGCAAAATCTATTACTTGATACAAAATGGTTAGTTCATCTCCACGGCCAAGGGTGGATAATCAATATATCCTGCATCCCCACCACCATAGATTGTGGTAGTATCGAGTGGATTTAGTTCCGCATTTAGTTCAAATCTTATCGGTAAATCCGGATTTGCCAAAAACAACGTACCGAAAGAAATTAATTGGGCAATCCCTTTTTGTAATTCTGTCTCCCCTGATTCCTTGGTATATCCGCAATTAGCTATTATCGGATGATCACTGAGTTTGCCAAACACCTCCACTGAATTGGTAGGATACTCTGGATATTCAATTGGTGAAAACGGTACGTTCATGATATGAATATAAGAAAGCGGTAATTTGTTTAATTCCTGAATTAGCAGTGTGAATTGTTCTAACGGATTATCATGTTTGATGTTATTATAAGTGCTTGTTGGAGAAATTCTAATTGAAGCTTTTTGCGCTCCAATCGCATCTACTATTTCTTGCATAATTTCTACTACAAATCGATTGCGATTTTCATGACTTCCTCCGTATTGATCTATTCTCTGATTTGCGCTTTCTGCTAAAAACTGATTGGGTAAATACCCGAAAGCCGCATGCAATTCGATTCCATCAAATCCAGCTTCTATCGCATTAATAGCCGCCTGTTTGTAATTTAGAATTATCGCTTTCACCTCATCCGTAGTTAAAGGTCTGGGTATCTCATAATCCTTTAATCCTTCCATGGTAAAATGCTGCTGTCCTTGAATTGCTATGGCTGATGGAGCTACAGGAGTTTCTCCGTTTTTCACCAAGGAATGCCCCACTCTACCTGTATGCCAAAGCTGTGCATAGATCGTAGCTCCTTTTTGATGTACTTCTTTGGTTACTGCCTTCCAAGCATCTATTTGACTTTGAGTAAAAATACCTGGCGTGAGCGGACTTCCAAGAGCTTGATTGGATATATTGATAGCTTCCGTTATTATCAACCCCGCAGAAGATCTTTGAGAATAATATAATTGAGTAGATGCCCCTACCACTCCATTAAAATCAGCCCTTGAACGGGTCATGGGTGCCATCGCCATTCGATTGTTTAGTACGTTATTTCCTAGTTTAATTTTCTCTAATAATTTCATAGTATTTCTTATTGTTATTGCAAACGTAGATTAGTAACTTTACTTTTGAAAGTAGTTACACTATTGTATAGTAGTAACACATATTAAAGCATTAAAGTAAATCAATCAATTATGAATAATAAAAAATCTCATATTTCAGAAAAAACCTGTTCACTGAGAGAAGTTTTAGACATTATCGGAGGTAAATGGTCTATGCCTATTATTTATATTTTATCGAAAGGTAAAATGCGCTTTAAGGAATTAGAGCGTAGTATTGAAGGTATCAACACAAGAATGTTAGTTAAAGAATTAAAAAACATGGAATCAAATGGTATCGTAATTCGGGAAGTATTTGCCACGGTTCCACCTACAGTTGAATATACATTAACTACCAAAGGGGAGAAATTGCTGCCAAGTATCGTATCCTTGTACCATTGGGGTAAGGAGTTTGTGCTTAACTCATAAACTACCATGGATAATCCTAGCTCAACCCTTTCGGGAATTAGCCAAGCAGAAGCACAGAAATTACTGGTTCAATACGGCACCAACGAAATTGCCAAAGATAAACCCAGGGGGATTGGATTCATTGTGTTAGAAGTTATCAAGGAACCCATGTTCTTATTGTTATTGGGTTGTGGTTCTATTTATCTGTTTTTAGGCAACTATAACGAAGGAATCATGCTATTATGCTCGGTTTTTGTTATCATTTTCATCACCTACTATCAAAATAAAAAAACCGAGGAATCGCTATCGGCCCTGCGACAATTATCCTCGCCTCGGGCATTGGTT
>CANGWH010000058.1 GCA_947457565.1 Flavobacteriales bacterium | reverse complement strand
GGTTGCGCCAAGACCATTGAAGGATTGGGCAAGGGTAAGTCGTTGACTGGCGGTTGAATTGTCGCCCGAAATTGCTACCAGTGGGTTGGCCGAAGTTTCTAAAAGGGTTAAGCCGATAGCTAAAAGGAATAGGGCAAGCAAAGCGAGTGGGAAAATCCATAGCAAAGCTGCATATCCTGTTGTTGCTGCACCTAGGGCAAAAAGAAGTAAGCCAATTTGAATACCGCGTTTGTATCCTAACTTTTGGATAATGAAACCTGCTGGGATTGCAAATAAGGTATAGGCGATATAAAAGGCGGAATCGACCCAAGCTGATTGGAAATCGGACAGTTGGAATAGCGTTTTAATTTGTGGAATAAGGATTGGGTTGAGGTTATGGGCGATTGCCCAGCAGAAAAATAGCAGGCAGAGGAGGATGAAGTTTTTATTCATTATGGGGGCTGTGATTTACTTTCAGTGATTGATATGAAATCTATCGGCGATTTATATTAAATTTTATCAGCGATTAGATATTAAGGGAATGGTTTAATACTTAAAAACCGCTTGATTTTCTGCGTATTTTTATTGTTAGAGCGTTGGGGATTGGTTTTTCTGTGAAGGCCACGAGGTAGCCGCCGCCGCCTGCGCCGGAGACTTTGTAGCCCAGGGTATGATCTGGTAGTTGTTGAATGGCCCTTTGTACGTTGGGAGTTAACATATGGGGAAACATGGCAATTTGGGCTTCAAAGCTCCGGGTCATGGCTTCGCCAAGGCGCAATGCATTGCGCTCGCAGGCGGCGGCATACACCAAATCTGAGGCCTCCGCTAAAGCTCCGGCCCCAGACGGGCTCACCCGAACATCAGACAGTACAGCATACCCGTCTTCTCGTTCGCCCAATGGAATCAATTGGATATGCTGTTCTAAAAATTCAAGAATTGCCTCATCGTGCAAGCTTTCTATACTCTCAGGCCAATAAGCACCGCTGTACGATAATTTGTTTAATCCCGGGAAAACCAAACCGATAGCATCTTGGGAGCCAGCAATTTCTTTTGTCCCAGGCGGATTTTCGAAACAGAACAACTGTCTGGCCAATAACTCACGATCGCCTAAGGGTAAATCATACTTCCATAGCGCCTGGGCAGCTTTTCGTGTGCTGGAAGCCATCCCGCTGCGATTGTTAAAAACGTGCGTTGGCTCAATCGAAATTGTGATCACTGACCCCGCATGTTCCTTACTTACAAAGGGTTGGTCCAACCATCCACCTGCTAAATCCAATCGGTAAGGAATATTGCATTCTCGGCGCAAATCGGTGGTGCTCCGTGCTGTCAAATTATCCTCGGGCATTCTATCCAAAATCAAATATTTTATACCCAAGGATTGCATCAGTTCTCGTTTTTCTTTTGAGTCTCCGTCTGTGTTAACGATAAAAAATTCGGGACGTATTTCGGTTAACTCGGGTAAAAAATCCAAATGTCCGCTGCCCCGAGAAATTCTAACTTCCGTAACCCATCGCACAGCCTGCAACATATACCTGCGCTCATTCTCTGGAATCACTGGATATCGACCCTTCAACGCAAACACCGTTTCATCACTGCCTGCACAAACTACCACGTCTCCGTATTCCGCCGCCGATTTCAAAAACGCCACATGTCCGCTGTGCAACATGTCGAAGCACCCCGAAACCATTACTTTTCCCATTACTTTTTCCGTGTTATATTCCCGCAAATTATGCAAAAACTTTTCAAGCAGTTGCAATTTTCGCAAGGAACTTCCTTTCTCAATCATTCCTATTGTACTTTCGTCCCCATGCAAATTTTCGTTCCCTTGTTTTATAGGTTCTTTACCGTGGTGTCTACAGTTGTTATGGGTACTTCCCTCAGCGCAGCGCAATTCGCCGAAGAACCTATTCCGCCAAGATTGGAGTGGTTTGCCAATGCCAAACTTGGTATTTTTATTCATTGGGGGGTTTACTCTGTAGACGGCACCTCCGAAAGTTGGAGCTTTCACAACAGAACCACTCCCTATCCACAATACATGAGCCAACTGCAACGGTTTGGCGCCCAAAATTACAATCCCGCCCAATGGGCACAACTGATAAAAAATTCGGGTGCTCAATATGCCGTCATTACGCTGCAGCACCACGATGGGGTTGCTTTGTATAATACCGCACAGATTACTCCCGCCACCGATTTGCCTACCCCATTGGTTAAAGATCCAGGGGATCCCGCTAAATCCAAAACTACATCAAAATCTATTTCCTCTGCAAACAGCACCAGTTCAACGAATCCCAATTCCGAACCTGCAGGCATTAATATTAAAAATTTTACGCCCTTGCTTCCAGTCCAAAAATTTAATTTGTGGAATCCTAAATTGCCCCTTTCTACCGTTTACCAATCCCCTGCAAAACGAGATCTTATTCAACCATTAGCCCAAGAACTGCGAAAACAAAACATAAAATTTGGTGCCTATTACTCTTTGTTGGATTGGTCGCATCCCAATTATCCTGGATTTTTTAAAGATCAATCCAGATACGAACTTTCTGAAGATACCCTCCGCTGGCAACGATTCCTCAAATTTATGCATGCCCAAATCAATGAAATCAATCAAATGTTCAAGCCAGATTTGTTCTGGTTCGATGGCGATTGGGAATACTCCCTCAAAGAATGGAATGCTCAGAAGATACATGACGATATTCGGAAGACCAACCCCAATGCGATCATCAATGGTCGACTCAAAGAACTCGGAGATTATGCTACACCCGAGCAAAATATGCCCATTACACCCCCTGTAACTATGCCATGGGAATTGTGCATGACCACTAACGACAACTGGGGATATCGACCCCATGACACGGCTTGGAAATCGTCCAATCACATCATACGAATTTTTGCGGATGTGCTGGGTATGGGTGGTAATCTATTGCTGGATATAGGGCCAAAAGCAGACGGTACTATCCCCAAAGAACAAGAACAAATTCTCAAGGATTTAGGTCGATGGGTCCAAAAGCATCAGGAGGCCATTTATTCCTCCAGGGCCGGATTACCCCATGGACATTTTCAAGGCCCGAGCACACTGACTCAAGATTCGCAAACACTGTATTTATTTCTTACTCAAGTGCAAGGTGTTCCCATGGATGGTAAGTATATCGCCGATGATGAATTGGTGGATGCAATCAACGAGGCATTGGTTAAAGTAAACGAAGAACCAATTACTTTTGAGCCTACAGATCAGCCGAAATATTCCGTGATGCTTAAAGGATTACGCAACGAAATACTATCCGCCGAAGTGCTGGGGTCAGATACTAAGTTACAACCAAACGTGGTGGGCAAAATATCGTGGAGCTCGGTACCAGGTACTGTGTTTATCGACGTGCCCTATGATGCATTGGACGAGCAGGTTACCGTACTGAAATTAACCCTCAAGGGCGCACTTTCTCTCTATCGCGGACAAGGAGGATTTCACTAATGAAAATTGGAAATGGCTCCAATCCTATGAAAATAAGGCAAACAGCCTTGGTGTTGTTGTGTGGTTTTCTTCTATCCACCTCAATAACAGCTGCTGCACCCAATCCGCGATACATTAAAAAACCACAAGACAATCCGGTTCAAGGCGATATTGTGGAATTATGCTTTGGAAGATGGTTGCCGAAAAAGCATGGAGATGTTGAACTTCAACCTATGGGATGGCAAAAGACACATGCCGATTGGTGTAATTCAACCTTGGTAGGCCGATCACCGGAGTTTGTTGCTAATGCACTATTGAATCGGATGTTTACGCAGCCGGCGATTCTCGATTTGGTCATGCAGCAGCAGGGGTATCCCCGGGGTGAATTTAACAAAGGAAATACCAATAATTCCAGCGCCAACCCAACTCCCAACGCCAATCCAAAATCTAACGCCACTCCATCGTTCAAACACCCATACAAGCTTGAATTTGTTATTCTCTCCAAAGAGAATTTCAAACAATTAAAACCTGAAATCCAAGTAAATTTATCTCGTTACGAAGAGTGGGGGACAGAGGGGTTTGCTTATTCCGTGGAAAATAGAACAATTACCTTTTACGGCAAAACCCAATTAGCACACGAACATGCGGTATTTCACCTCATGGAGAACGTATTCGCCTGTAATTACTACACCGCCGATGCGGTAGATATGCCCTTATTGTCGAAGGTTAATCTTAAGCCCAAAGAATGGAACAAGGTATTTGCAGCCACCAAAATAACCAAGCAAGTGGTCCCTGTTTTTAAGTACCGTGAAGTATTCTATGGAGAGGCGAGACGGGGTATTTATGCGCAGTGGCATGGCTTATCTTACGGTGAGTCTGCAGGAACGTTCGAAAAACATCCCGGTTGGGGGATGTGGGTGCATACTTTGCATAAATTATTACCGCCAGAGAAATACTTTAACGATCATCCTGAATATTATGCGCTGCGCAATGGAGTTCGATTAAAGGATCAGGTTTGTATGAGTTCAACGGGAGCATTACAAGCAGTTATTGAACGATTAAAAATCGAAGTGGAAAAGAATCCTACGGCAATGTATTGGAGCGTTAGCCAGATGGATAATTATAACCATTGCGAATGCGATCAATGCCAGTCGGTAGATGCATACGAAGGCAGTCACTCTGGGTCGCTTCTAAGATTTGTAAATCAAGTGGCTTCGGTGTTTCCTCACAAAATAATTTCAACATTAGCATATCAATATTCCCGAAGGCCGCCCAAAGTAACCAAGCCATTGCCCAATGTGAATATTATGCTATGCACCATCGAAGAAAATCGTGCAGTGGATTTGCGCGGTACCTCGTTTGAACGGGATTTGGCCGCTTGGAGTGGATTAACCAAGAATATTCTCATCTGGGACTATGTGATAAACTTCTCGCACATGGTGATGCCCTTTCCCAATTTTCATATACTACCCACAAATATGTTGCTTTTTCAGAAATACGGAGTACCGATGGTATTTGAACAAGGATATAATTCCGTAGGTTCTGAAATGCAAGAATTTCGTTGTTTCCTTCTGAGCAAGTTGATGTGGATGGAAGGGAAATATTTGTCCGATACCCCAGAGCAAGAAGAACAGTACCGAAGACCGCGTTATTCTGAATCGGCGAAAAAGCATATCAAACAAACTTATGAGCAATTCTTTAATGGTTATTATCGTGATGCAAGTGGTTGGGTTATGGGTATTATGAGCGATCACATCAGGGATTTGTGGGACTCTAAGAAGCCATTAACCCTGTACGAGCCACCCATCAATCATGCTAAGGGTTTTCTTAGATTGAATAACGTTGAAGAATCCTTGAATATTTGGTCGGGCATTGGTAAAAATGGTCGTAGATCCGGGTATAATCTTGGTTTGGAGCAGCAAATGAAGGATTCTTTCATGCTGTTTCGTGTGGAGCGTTTATTGCAACCTTATAGGTATTCATTTTTGGAGATTGCGAAGTATCCAGAAATTACAGAAGGTGGATTGTATCGATGGAAGAATAAATTAGACAGTAGTGAAGCGGTAATTAGTAAATTTCAAGAGCGTTACCAAGGGCTGGAGCCCATTTACGGAGAAATGTTGAATCAATTTGTATCCTTTGCCAATCTACATGGACCTAAATTACTGCATGAGATTAAACTAAGCCCGAATGAGTATAAACAGTCTATTGTTGAATATTATAAGAACGCAGTATCCGTGCACCAAGCAGTGGGTAAGAAACTTCTTTACATTTCTGTACCCGATAAAGCCTATCAGGCAAAAGCGTTGGGATGGAGAGAAGAACCGTTGATGATGACAACGGTCATAAAATCAGCAGGCACTTCACATTCAAGCGGTGGAATGCAATCTTCAACCAAATCAAAATCGAACAGCACCGCCAAATTCTCCAATAGAGCAAAGCTAGATAGTAATTCAACATCCGAAACTGCTTCAACATCGAACGATGATTTTACTAGAGTTAATAGCCTTAACATGGATAACCCCTTGCAAACAGACTCCTTCGTTTATAAATACTTGCACGTTCAGACACCGGAATGGGTAAAAAAGGGCCCCAATGGCCAACTGTTGAATGTTGGAATTGGTAAACCTGTTGAAATTTGTGTAAGTACTGAAGTAGTGCTTAAGCTTGAGTCACCTGCGATAGAAAGTGAACAACAGGTTTCATGGGTAAGGGATAGGTCTAATTCATCCTTGTCTAGTAAATCGTTAGATACTATTCAATCCACTTCAATACAAAAGGATTCTAGCAGGCAATTTCCCAATTCAACTAACCAACAAGAGAAGCCTGTCCTGCGATACGAAGAAGCTGCCTATAGAAATTCATCCAAGGGAAATACGTTTAAAAAATTTACGTACTTCCAACCCTTTGCCGGCAGTGATTATAATATCAATGCCTATTTTTCTAAGCACGAATTACAAAAATTGGATTCAATTTCGGCGGATTTGAGTTTGTTGCCCAACGTTTGGTATATCGGTCAACCATTGGTGGATGGAATCCGGGCTAGCGAAGAATACCAGCGAAATTGGCAGGGTTGGTGGGGTAGAAATATGCAAGTGGTTATCGATTTGGGTAAGTTAGATACAATTCGTTCCGTGTCTATTCACTATTTGGAAAACAATCAGGCATGGATAGTTGGCCCTTCGAAAATGACGGTGATCTTTGACCAGTCCAATACGTATACAGAAGTTGATAATCAAGCAGAAAGTTTGCAATCAGCTGCACCGCAAACAATCGAGTCATTTAAAAGCTCAAAATCAAAATCTGAGTTGAAAATTCCTTCCGATTACCGTTTTTCTTATTCACTAACTGCGACGAACGAGCAAGCAGGGAGACAAATGCCATTGGGGATAGGTGAATTAGTAGTAAAGCCTGATAAACCTATTGTTGCGAGATATCTACACGTAACCGTTTACAATCCAGGCCCACTTCCAAAATGGAGAGGGGTAAATGGTGACGGTTGGTTGTTTGTAGATGAAGTTGAAGTGAAATAAATGGGATTAATTGGAAGTTCAAATCAGAAATTTGTAATAAATGCAATTGGCGAATCAACCCCTTACATCGGATATTACGAAAAGTCGTATCTCCATTTTCCTCATGAAAGGAGCCGTTATTATTCAACGGTCTATCCGCAATAGAGTAGCTCGAATAGTATGGTTTGGGTGCTCTTTTTTTTGGGTGGTTGGTGCAATTTCGCAAGATCATCACGATCAGCGTTATTTCCCACCGGTCGATACCGTGGTTAAGCAAAAAATAAAACAATGGCAAGGGTTGAAATTTGGTTTGCTCATGCACTGGGGGCCTTACAGCCAGTGGGGAGTGGTTGAAAGTTGGAGTATTTGCCCCGAGGATGAAGACTGGTGTCGGCGGCGCGGGCCCTATGCTTCCGATTACTTTACTTACCGCAAAGCATACGAAGATTTACAAAAAACCTTTAATCCAGTGCAGTTTCAGCCCGAACTTTGGGCCCGAGCAGCCCGCGCCGCCGGCATGAAATACGCTGTGTTCACTACCAAACACCACGATGGATTTTGCATGTTCGATACCAAATTAACCGATTACAAAATCACCTCGTCCTTAACACCATTCTCTTCCAATCCAAAGGCCAACATTACCAAAGAAGTATTCAATGCATTCCGCAATCAAAATATGTGGGTAGGGGCCTACTTCAGTAAGCCCGATTGGCATTGCCCCGATTACTGGGATCCAACGTTCCCTCCCTACGATAGAAATCCCAATTATTCGTTGGAAAAATACCCCGAGAAATGGAATAGCTACGTGAATTACACCCAACAACAAATAAATGAGCTGATGTCTGGTTATGGGCCCTTGGATATTCTTTGGTTAGACGGTGGTTGGGTTCAACCCATGACGGCAAGCAGTCCGCGGTGGGGCTATAAGCCGGTACATCAAGATATTGGTATGGATAGTATTGCCCTAAGTTCAAGAAAATTACAGCCAGGACTGATTGTAGTTGATAGGGCGGTAGAAGGGCCTAATCAGAATTATTTAACCCCCGAACAACAAATTCCCTCAAAGCTATTACCGTATCCTTGGGAAACGTGTATGACGCTTGGCAACAGCTGGAGTTACGTAAAAAATGAAAACTATAAATCGTTGGATGTGGTAATACATAACTTGTGCGCAATTGTTTCTAGAGGTGGAAATTACCTGTTGAATATAGCGCCAAGCCCTACCGGTACATTGGATAGTGCTGCCTACGCCAGACTGGATGAAATTGGAGCTTGGATGCAGGCAAACGGATCAGCTATATATGAAACGCAACCCTTAGAGGATAATAGCTTTCAACGAGCTTTTGTTATTACCTATGATGGTCCACAAAAAGCTATACCTATTCTGCCCGAGCCTTCCATTTATCTTACAAAGAAAAAAGAAAATGGGCATGAGGTTGTTTTCGTCATGGTTAGTACAAAAGGCTACAAACCAATTAGAAAGGGAAGCAATTATTCCATTCACATGAATTTTGATTCTATGATAATAGCAGGTAAAAAACCGAAGGTAATTTCCATGCTGAAACAGAATTTTCCAGGTAGCACCGTTCTCACTTCTCAAGGAACTAACAATAGTGGTGTTTATCCGTTTAATCCATTCCAGAACTTAACTATTATTAAATCTACCTATTCTCAGTTGTCTGTAATCAAAGGGAAGAGTTCGCTTGATGGAACAAGGGATTCGAGTTTAAATGTATTGGATAATCCCTCGACCGATTTGTTTGAAAGGGAGTTGCTATTAAAACAAGAAGACATGACTTACGCCATGTCTCCTGTTATTGTTTATCGTATTGAGTACTAAATGCGATAGCATACTGAGTCACTAATAGTAGTGACTTGAATATTACGCTGCCGCCATTAATTCTGGTTGACCCATTTTACGCATCCAACGGATGTGTGATTGGATAGATTGCCAGAAGGTAGGAACCTCATTGTATCGAACGCTATACTCGTTGCACAATCCTTTTAAGATTTGATTTACTTCTGGATAGTGAACATGCGAAATATTGGGAAATAAATGGTGTTCAACTTGGAAGTTTAATCCACCCATGAACCAAGTTGCTAACCTGCTGCGTGTAGCAAAATTGCTGGTAGTCATAATTTGGTGGATGGCCCATTCATTGGGGATTTTTTCTACAGGTCTATCGTATACTTCAACGTTTTCGAAATGGATGCCATCTACAGCATGCGCCATTTGAAATACTAATGAAAGCAAAATACCCAAGGACGCATGCATAACGAAAAACAGTAAAAATGCACTGCCCCAACCGAACAAGGTGGCAGGATAAACCAGGTATATGAATAAATAAATAATCTTACTTATCCAAAAAGTAAAGTGTTCGTACACGGTGAACTTAGGTAAAGGTTGCAAGTTTACTTCGCGTTTAAAATACTTGATAGTATCGTTGCCAAACAACCACCAAACAGTAGAAATAGCATACAGCCCAAACATGTAAATATGTTGAAACTTATGCATAGGTTTCAACGATTGGGATTCACAATGTCTCAAAAAAGGAGACTTGGCGATATCGTCATCCAATCCGTCTATGTTTGTCCATGTGTGGTGAAGCACATTGTGCTTGAATTTCCAAATGGGAGCATGGCTACCCAGCATTTCTAAGGAATGACTGAATAATTTGTTTACCCATGGTTTAGAAGAGAAACTTCCGTGACAAGCATCGTGCATTACATTAAATCCGGTGAAAGCGTGCATGACGCCAACCAATGCAAATACAATCACAACAGCCCAAAATGGAAGATTGCCCCAGTAAGCTAAAACTAGCAATGCTGGAGTGAAGAGTAAGGCAAAAGCGGTTTTCCACCAAAGTTTGTAATTCCCGTTTTTGCTCATGCTTTTTGACTGGAAATACCCGTCTACACGACGACGCAACTCGGCGAAAAACTCGTTACCGTGGTTTGAGAAGGCTATAGTTTTTGGAGCCATATAAATTTAATTAGGTCAAAAATAATACAATTAATTCCAAATCTTATATAGAACCGTCCTAAAATTGAATCACTTTCGGTTAAAATTAATGTTTCGACTATAAAAATTTAACAACCTTAGTAAATTATGCTTGAACTTTGGAATTAAAATCTTCCTTTAGATTTGTATGCATTTCAATCGCCGAAATAGAGTAGGGAATTCAATTTTACGAGCAATGTTGCTATGTGTATTAATTGCGCGTTCATGTTTTCTTTTATCGGCTGATACTGAAGATATTGCCCGGTCTATCGAGGGAGAGGCAATGGGATTTTTATGTATTTCGAGCGTTAATTCAAATACTTGTACAGAAGTTTTATGGGCGGTACCAGAAGATACAGCGCAGTTAGTGTACGATACGATAAGACCCCAATGGAATCCCATTGATAGTATCAGAATTGCTTTAAGAACAAAGCCTTTTATAACGGGGGCATTAGATGGTAGGAATTCCTTTGTGTCTGCAGATCCGGTTAGTATTTTTGGTTTGCGTTATGGGTACGATTGGGGGAAAGTTGCTGCCCATACGGGTATTTATGGATCCAAATATATTGAGTTTACCGGCAATGATTCTATGTTGTATCGGTTTCGATATATTAGTTCCACTTTTGAATATAAACTCTATCGATCGTACCGTTATAGTTTTCTATGCTTCGGGCAAGTTGGAGTAGGGGGCACTTCCGTTAAATCAAAAATAAACCCGATAGGATCTCCGGATATAAAGCCCATGATTCCCTTGGAATTAGGCATGTATGGCAGTGTTCGTATACTGCGATATTTTGGATTAGCAGCAGGTTTAGGAACTCGACTTGCCTTGTTAAAAGGCGGTAACCGGTTTTCTGGTCCAATTTATACCTTTGGAATTACCTATTTCCCCAGTGCTATGTTGGAGGACGGTAAAAAAGTGTTAGAGAAGCTCAACCTAAAGGTGCCCGTTGCATTGGAATAAGTTCCTTAAAACTTAGTTTATGTTGGTCGTCTTAAAAAAATGGTCTTGACAGAAGATTTATGATTTGATAAAGCGAGATCGGCGTATCAAGGTTCTACACTGTTATGGTAACAAAGAAGTACTTTCAAGGATTCCACTCCTTGAAAGTACTTCTTTGTATTTAATTACTTTTTACCGGCAGATTTAGCGGGTTTATTGTTGGGCTTTGCGTTGCTCTTCCCGCTGGTGTTGCTAGTTGTAGACTTGGTTGGTGCGGGTTCTGTTTTTACTGAAGTTGGAACCAAATGCGGATAACGTTCTCTTTCTAAATGATTGATAAAGTCTTCCAATTTGTCAATATCAATACGGTTGGCTTGAATCACATTATTCTCGTCTAAAATGTAGATTGTGGGGGAAGATTTAACGAAATAAGTGAATAAATTCTGTTTGTATCGTTCGGTTAACACTTCGCCACGGATCAAGTGAATAAATGATTGTGTTTCAGGATGTGAATTGTAATACTCCTCCCACTCTTTGCGCTTATCCCCTGAGGACAGTCCTATAACTTTCCAGCCTCTGCTCTTATTATTTTCATAAATTTTAGCCAATTTGGGCATTACTTCCTTACAATGTCCGCATGTTGGATCCCAGAATATCATGATGGTCCAAGGTGCTTTCGTAGATTGGGTTCTATACCATTCGCCTTTGATGTTTTTTAACTCTAATTCAGGTGCTGGCTGCCCGATGGTTGTTGGCCAACGTTCGTATGCATTTTTGCACATGTTGGATATTGTTGAGCTATCGGTCCACCAAGCTCTTCCCTGGCCGTAAGTAGAAACTGCCATGTGTATGAAGGCTCTATCCATTCCCATGATGTTGGAGGATTCGAAACGATTGGTTAAGTACCAAATGATATATTTTTCCATTTCGATGGTGTTTCTGCAGGCTGCCATAATTCGTTCGGCCTCTTGGATGCAAGAATCAGCATCAGGTAGAATTAGTTTATCGAAATAAAAATCTAGTTTCTGTTTAACAACATTTACTGGCATGCGTACCAAACCGTCTTCGTTCCAATCGAAGTGATCCCAATAGTGTGATTTGAAATAGCGATAGGGGAATGAGGAGTCTTTATCACCGTTGGGTAATGTTGGATATTGGGTAGGAATATTGATGCTTACCATGGTTAACAAGAACCGAGATAATAGGTGGTCTGGGTTAGACGCAATAAAGAGTGAATCGTATTTTTCTTTATCGTTTAATAACGCAGTTTTTTTCGCTTCTAAAGCCTCTTTTTTAGGGCCAACAGAGTCTATTTCTAATTGCTGATCGATGGCGTATAATTGATCAATTAGTCCGGTTTTTCCGCGTTGGTAATTGATGTAAGCCGAGTTTTGGGCCGAGCCATTGGCGGTCATGGTATTAAAATAATCGCGTTCGTACCAAGCGGTGTCGTACGAGATTTCGAAATCTTGATCATCATCGATAATAAACTCGAAATAATCCCGTTTACCAGGAAGTACGAAGAGGTACATTCCGCGCTGTAACTTTTGCGTTCCGGTAAAATTGGCAACTCCGTTTTTATCGATTACTGCAGTATCTCTCAGGTATTTAGAGCCAATGTGGTGATCGGCTAGAAACACCGTATCTCCTTTAAAAATTGTATAAGGTGAAGATTTTACGTTATCGGGAGTAAGTGTTTTTAATCGGAATCGCACAGAATACGTTCCGGGCTCTCTACCGTCCCAAGCTTTCCCGTTTTTAATTTTGGGGTAAGCACCATGAACATTGGGTTTACTAACCATTGTAGCCCGCTCATAGGGTTTAATCCGGGTAGGTTGAGGAATAGGTTGAAACTTCAACGGTGCCGGATTTTGTGCCAAAATTGGCGATGACAACACCAAGGAACCTAAGAAAAACAGTGTGGATTTGCTTAAAAATTTCAACATAATGTATAACCGTGTTTTAACTCTGCAATTTAATGACAATTTTTGTTCCAAAAAGGTTGTTTATGGTTGAACAATTAAGTTTTTACGACCAAGTGTACGAAGTGGTGCGTTCAATACCCGCTGGACGTGTAACCAGTTATGGTGCAATTGCTAAATTTTTAGGTGCTGGAAAAAGCAGTAGGCTGGTAGGTTGGGCGATGAATGAGTCTCACCAAAAACTTCCGCCGGTACCTGCACATCGGGTTGTGAACCGAAATGGATTACTATCGGGTAAGATGCATTTTGTTCCACCTGAATCGATGGCTGAGCGCTTGCAAGCGGAGGGTATTGTTGTTGAAAATGACGCTATCGTAAATTTTACTACCGTATTTTGGGATCCTGCCACGGAGCTTGGTTTTTAAAAGTAGAGTAACACTCTTTCGTATTGGCGCGCGGTTCTTTCAAGGCTTATCTTGAAATAAATCAGACTTACTTCGTTTTAAACAAGCCCCACCATTGAGTTTTGGGATAAGGCGCAATTATGTCAATAGCCGGTTGTGTTGTAACGGCATGTGGCGATATTAGTCTGTGCGAATGTAAGGCAATACTTTTATCGGGTAAGGGTTCTGCGGCTCCGTATTTTACATCCCCCAGTATCGGACATCCCATTTTCGACAATTGAACTCGAATTTGATGAAATCTGCCTGATTCTAGGGTGATTTCGTACAAGAATTTTCCGCCATAATTACTTAAGAGCTTAAAGTGTAATGTAGCGGGCTTGGTGTTGTTTCTAGGACTGTTGTAAGCATGCGCTCTGTGGGTTATACCGTCTTTCGATAGATGGTGGTGCAGGCTGCCAACTTCTTCAGGTAAAGCACGAGTGGTAAGGGCGTGATAAATCTTAGTGTTGGATTTATTTCTAAACACTTCGTTCATACGGGTAAGCGCTTTGGAGGTTTTGGCTAATATTAAAACACCGCTTACGGGTCTATCGATTCGGTGAATTAATCCCACAAATGCTTTGCCCGGTTTATTGTATTTTTCAGCAATGTATCGTTCTGCCCATTCTAGCAAGTGAAAATCGCCTGTTTGATCGCCTTGAACGGCCATTCCGGCGGGTTTGTTTATCGCCAGTAAATGATTGTCTTCCCAAAGAACTTGAACCACCATACAAAGTTAATGGTAATATCGGTTTCCGAAGGTGGCTTTCCCTTATTTTTGCAATCCTTTTCATGAAAAACCCCTTTGTTGTATATAAAGAGCAGATTTCAACGATGTTAAAATTGGCTTATCCCATTGTATTAGGTCAGTTGAGTGTGGTTTTAATGGGGGTGGCCGATACCGTGATGGTAGGAGATTTGGGTGATGATTTTTTGGCCAGTGCTAATCAGGCAAATAATATATTTTTTATGGCTTGCGGTTTAACGTTTGGAGTTTTGTTTGCCATTTCAACGTTGGTGAGTATTAAGGTTGGGCAGGGGAAGGCCAGCGATGGCTTCATTACGTATCGAGCAGGTTTAGTAATTGCAGTAATTTTGTTTATTGCTCAATTTTCTGTGATGCAGTTGTTGGTGCATAATTTTCATTGGCTAAATCAAAAGGGCCGAGTGAACGAATTGGCTCCTGGATTTTTAAATATTATATCGTTTAGTATATTCCCATTGTTGATCAATGTGGTAACCCGACAGTTTACTGATGGGCTGGGGCATACGAAGGTGGCCGT
>CANGWH010000057.1 GCA_947457565.1 Flavobacteriales bacterium | reverse complement strand
CGCCCAAGATATTGCCATTTACGATCACGAAAATGCAAAACTGCGAAATAAAAAAGGCGAAATTACCATCCCAAAATACACCCAAGATATTGCTTCCGCCATTTATTACCTGAGAAACTTAGATTACAACAAAGCGGCCATCAATGCACAGTTCCCCGTGGATGTTTACATCGATAACGAGATTTTCAAATTGCCCATTACCTACAAAGGCAAGGAAGTTATTAAAACCGATATCGGTAAAATACGTTGCATTAAACTCAAACCACAACTGGTTGTAGACCGTGTATTTGCCAAAGCCGATGCCATGACTGTTTGGGTTAGTGACGATGAAAACCGAATTCCAATACGAATTCAAACCGATATTCGAGTAGGTTCGCTAAAAGTTGATATTACCCAATATCAAGGACTTAGAAATCCTTTCAACTCGTTTGTTAAATAAACAAAAGTTACTAGGAAATTAAACTATTGGCGATTTACCAAGCCGTAAAACGCAGAGAAATACGTTAATACTATCCCTCTATAAAAACGCGGGTAACCCGCTGGGATATTGATGTCAGCACCTCATACGCAATAGTATTTCTTCGAAGTGCAACTTCCTCTACCGAAATATTTTTACCAAAAATCTCTGCCTCAACGCCCGGCGTACAATCCGGAATTTGGGTAACATCCACCATCGCCATATCCATGCATATATTTCCTACCAAAGGTGCTCGTTTCCCTAAAATCCAAACGTTGCCAACCCCTTTACCATCCGCGCGAAGCAACCCATCAGCATACCCCATTTTTATAACGGCAATCTTTCGATCCATCAATGCAGAATCATGCATGCCATACCCAATACCTTCCCCTGACTTTACCGTTCTTACTTGAGAAACTTCCGTAATTAAGCGATTAACCGGTTGTAATTCAGAACGTAATAAACCACTCGGATCAATTCCATACAGCCCAATCCCTAACCGTACCATAGACAATTGAGCCTCTGGAAATCGCACAATTCCGGCGGAATTATCAATATGCTTTAACACGCTATAGCCCAAAACCGATTCGATATGCAGTACTTCTTGCGTAAATTGCCGAATCTGAAAACGAGTAAAATCATCGCTCTGTTGGTCCTCGGAGGCCGATAAATGACTAAAAACCGAAGCCACTCGAATTCGATTATCCTTTAATTGACCCAATAAACCAGATACTTCGCCCAATTCAAATCCCAATCGATGCATCCCAGTATCCAATTCCAAATGAATGATAAATGGATCATCCACTGTACAAATCTGTTCTCCCTCCTCGCCGCCAAAAGCAAACTTCATCAATTCAACATATAAATCCTTTGAGTAAACTACAGGTTCTAATACATGGTCTTTCAACAATTTCCACTGCGATGAATCCACATTCATCACCATAATGGGCGCTTTCACCCCGGCTTTTCTAAGAGCTATCCCCTCATCCAAATAAGCTACCCCCAAGTAGTCAACCCCCAAAGAATCCAATCGTTTCGCGGCCTCATACGTACCACTTCCATAACCAAATGCCTTTACCATACACATGATTTTAGAACCAATAGTTAACTTAGACTTATACAAATGAAAATTATGAGCTAGGGCCGATAAATCAATTTCCAAATACGTACCATGATGCCTTTCTTGCAAAGCATCGGCAATTTTATCCAAGCCAAATCGATGTGCACCTTTCACCAAAATTCCAGCATTAGAAACTGAATTGAGATCGCCCGAATCCAATAATCCCTGAACCGACGAATACACCCTAACCATTCCACTATCTGAGAACATCCGCATGTGTTCGCTCAATACATCGCCAATCAAAAACAATCGATCAATTGAATACCGAATTAACAAATCCTTCACCGATTGAACCCAGGTCTGCTGATCCCGTGAAATCTGTTCAAAATCGGCCAAAATAGCTACTTTTTGGGTGTACGGCGATTGTTGTTTTAGAAATTCTAACGCAACGGCAAAACTTTCAATATCAGCAGAATAAGTATCATTCAACACCACATTGCCGCGTTTACCTTGCACCAAAGCCAATCGGTTCTTTAATCTCGGTAAGTGCTTAAACTTATCCAAATGTGCTTGATCCCAACGCTCAAAGGCCACCAAAGTTAACAACGCGCTCATCGTGTTCTCCCGGGAGGCACTATCGGTTTGTGATAAGGGTACGCTATGGGTCACTGAACGATGAATAAATTTCATCTCTAGATCACCTTCCGTGTAGGGTAATACACGAAATGAAGCACCCTCTTCTTCCCCCCATGATACCGTTTTCATCATTGGAAATCGCTGCTTTAAAAGACCAACTTGCACCCGCACCAGCGATTTATCAAACGGATAGACCAATACATCCGCACCTTCGGCTAAAATTAACTTTTCCGCTACCTTTTCTTCCAAATTAGCAAACCCTGCTCCGTGTGCATCGCCCAAATGGGTAAATACCACCAAATTGGGTTTTATCATGGATTGCAGCTGACGCATTTCACCACGGGTTGAAATTCCAGCTTCAATAATTGCAAGTCCACAGCCTGTAGGTATCTCCAACAAACTAATCGCTACTCCCAACTGAGAATTAAAACTTCTCGGACTGCGATAAACATCCCTGAAATCTTGATTAAGTAATTCAAATAACCACTCTTTTACAATTGTTTTTCCATTGCTCCCAGTTATTCCAACGATGGGCATGGTTAACCTTTTTCTGTACCATGTTGCCAGTAACTGAAGAGATTGCAATACGTCAGTTACTTGATAAAATATCGCATCAGACAAAACACTCCACTCCGTTCGTATCTCTGATACTAGAAATTGTCTAACGCCTAAGTGATAGGCAGTTTCAACAAAGTCATGACCGTTTCTTTTATCTGTTAAAGCCAAAAAAAGAGTCTCGGCGAAAGTAACCGTGGCTTCGGAAGCCTGACGGGTATCAAACAACACTTTACTTATTCGTTGTTGTTCAATCGAATGTGAAAAAAAGAATCCTTCGCCCGCTTCATTGAAAAAATTAGCTTGCGCTGAAAAGGCTTCATGACGTCCTACATTGGCTGAAATCTCCACAGATTTGACATTCAATAATGCCACCAAATCAACAGCGGAAATCCGAAATCCCATGGGTTAATTACTCCGTAAATTTATTTCTGCACTATCACCAATATTCAAACTCTGGATGGCTCCCATCAAGACAGCATCGGACCCTACCAAAGAATCCTCCAGCAAGGCACTGTTTAGCTCTGCACCCTGACCAATAATACTATTTTTAACTATGGACCGTTGGATAACAGCATTTTCTCCGATACTCACATCCGGACCAATAATGCTGTGTTCAATTTTGGCCGATGCAGCAATATAAACCGGTGGCACGATGATATTATTTTTGGAAAACTGACGATAATCTTCGTTAGCCCGCCTTTTTAATAAATTCCGATTGGTTTGTAAAATGATATCCTTTTTACCACAATCAAACCAAGCATCCACGGCAAATGTGGTGAACTTACAACCGCGATCAATCATGCATTGCAACGCATCGGTTAAATGGAATTCGTTTTGCGTTTTAATTTCATTTTGTATGTTATAATCCAAACATTCAAAAAGCATGGCCGTATCCTTTATGTAATACAACCCCACGGCGGCTAAATTGCTTTTAGGGATCTGCGGCTTTTCGCTCAATCGATGTATGGTTCCGTCTTCCCGCAATTCAGCAACGCCAAACTGCCTGGGATCTTCCACTTTTTTTACACCCAACGCATTGCTATCGGCCCCCAAGACATGAGAAAAATTAGCTTCAAAAATGGTGTCTCCCAACACAATCATCATCGGCTCACCTTCATGGAAATGCTCCCTGCCCAACCAAATCGCATGACCAATACCTTTACCCAAGGTTTGCATCACAAATTCTGTTTTGCAATTGCTGTAATTTTCTCGAACATACTGCTCTATCCGATCGCCCAAATAACCAATAACAAATACAAAATCTTCAATTCCCTGCTCCACCAATCGGTCCAAAATATGCCCTAAAATGGGCTTACCCGCAACCGGGATCAAACTCTTTGGCTGCGTCTTGGTATGAGGCCTCAGTCTACTACCTATACCGGCAACGGGAATAATGGCTTTCATAATAGCAAACCTACACGTTTTTTTGTAAAGGCACTTTAATTTTGAATGAAATCCAGACGAAAACAATAGGAATCTTCATGTTGAACACGATATTTCTCCCCTATTTTCAGACCCAAAACAGCGATAACTTCACCCATATCAGTGGATATCACCGGGTAGGTGTCTTTCAAATAATTTTCAATTTTTACATCGATAAAAACATCACTCAACAACGTTTTCTTTCCCCTTACTCCCAAAAAATAATTCCCCGTAGCCCTGCTTCCCACCAACAAATCCAATCCCTCTACGGAGGTAGATACAAATACCGTAGTCCGTGATCTCTCAATCCCACACTCCGCTTTCCACCGAGTGAATTCTTGCACCGAAACCTTAGAAATTTCCAATTTTCCACCCACAAATACAGGTAACTTTTTAAACAACATCCAACCGGTTCGATTTCTACATGCGGTGTACTCTTTTCCGATAATTTTCCCGCCGATTTGAACCGAAAAACGTAATATTCTTCCGATTTGATCCGAAGTAAATCCGCTATTTAATAATCGTTGTGTTGCAAAATTCTTCATCTCAACATCCCCTAACCAATTGAAATTTCCCACTTTTTCCGGAATCCAAATAGAGCCTTTTTCTATGTCCGTTTCCACCCAACGATCCCACTCTGCCGACAATCTTGGTTGATTATCGACTAACAAACGCTGCTGCCGAATGCTCAATGCATAAAACATTTTTACGAAATCTATGGGCTGCAGAGCACCGGTATCGGCTTGAAAACCTTCACCTTCACCCAAGCCTTCGGCATTTTGTAAACTATCAGCAGACGGACATACTCCGGCATCCTGTAACATCGGAATAATCCAATGCCTAATTTTATTGCGTAAATAAGCAGGTTTTTGGTTGCTGCCATCTTCTCGCCAAGCCCACCCATTCTCGGTAGCTATCGCATAGATTTCTTCTTTAGAATATCCCAGTAACGGTCGGATTATAGCTCCATTTTCCACCGGAATTCCCCGCCATGCTATGCGTTGATTACCCCGATACAGGTACAGAAAAAAATGCTCCAGATTATCATTGCCGTGATGCGCAGTGGCAATTTTTGCAAATCTTCCCGGAAATTGAGCCCTAATAGTTTCGAAAAATGCATAGCGAATGTGTCTGGCCGACATCTGCAACGAAATTCCTTGGGAAAGTGCCAATGCCTCCGCACTGGAATTATGCACAAAACATTCTACCCCCAATTCTCGGGCAAGTTCTTCCACCAACTGCTGATCACGCAAACTATCTTCACCGCGTAACCCATAATTTACATGGGCTATTGCAAACGGGTAATTCAATTGCTTAAAAAATCGAGCCATAACCACCGAATCGGCACCTCCGCTCACAGCCAACAAAGTCTCACATCGGTTTAAATTCCAATTCCATAGATTTGCCAACCGATTAAACTCTTTAAACACGTACTTTGCAAAGTTAATTCATTGCCCCAGTGAACGCGCTCAAATTTCGAATATCCATCGCCCTATTTCTCCTTTTGGGATGTACATGGATCAATATCGGATTTGCTCAGCCCATTAGCCTACAAGCCGGCCGGATGAAATCATCCAGAAACAACGGCAAAATGGTTCAATTACTCAAGGATAATGTTCGATTTGAACAAAGCGGTTCTCGCGTTTTTTGCGACGAAGCCGAATACGATCCCGAATCGGAAAACCTCATTGGTAAAGGGAATGTGAGAATTTTAAATCCCGAAGGTGTGGTAGTTACTGGAAGAAATTTGTACTACAACAACAAAACGCATATTGCCAAAGTGGAAGGGTATGTTGTTCTAAAAGACGGCACCTTGGAATTAGCTACACCATGGATTCAATACAACACCCAAAATCAGGTAGGTTGGTACAATTCTGGTGGCAATATTACCGATAAAGACACACGGTTAACCTCCCGTTCTGGCTCGTACGACCCCGCAAAAAAGACCATGTATTTCCGATATAACGTGGTACTTACCACCCCGGATTACACCGTAAAAACCGACACCCTTCAATACAGAACAGACTCCAAAGTAGCCAGCTTTTTTTCAGCTTCCCAAATAGACTATAAGCAAAGTTCCATCACCTTCCAACGAGGTTGGTACAATACAGAAAAAGAAATAGGTACCTTTTACCGGGAAGTTGGTCTATTTGAACCGGGTAAGCTTTTGGTATGTGATACCTTAGAATTTGATAAACAAAACGAAACTGGTAAGTGCTGGGGTCATGTTATGATTAAAGACTCCGCTAATCAACTTCAGGGCTGGGGCAAGAGTGGGTGGTACAATGGCAAGGTTAAACAAATGCATTTGTTTGGTAGTCAACAACAAAAAGCACTGGTTTACCAAACCGATAATCCCCAAGAACCCTTTAAAATTTGTGCCGATACGCTGTTGTATTTTAACGATAGTTTGGCCGATAAAGCCTTTGACGCTATCGCTCACGTAGGTTTTCTCCAAGACGGTTTTACCGGCAATACCCAACGATTAACCTCTTGGCGCACCGATTCCACCGTGCGATTTTCCAGCAAACCGGTTTTATGGGATTCCGCCACCCGGATTTCAGGAGACTCCATGTTCATGGTGGTTATCAATAAACAAATTCGGCGATTACACGTTTTTCCTAAAGCCTTCTCAACTTTAGAAGAAGGCAGTGGCTATTTTTCCCAAGTTTCGGGAGATTCCATGGTGAATTACTTTAACCAAAATCAACAAATACAAACCGTCCGCGTTTACCGAAAATCAAAAAGTGTGTATTTCGTTAGAAATGATTCTAACCGCATCGAATCTGCCAATTACATCGAAGGCGGTGATATGCGAATCAATATGAACGATGGAAAATTAGAAACCGTTACTTTTTTCAAAAATCCAGAAGGAACCCTCTTTCCCATTGATCAATTACCCAAGGATAAAAGACAGCTGCCGGGTTTTATCTGGGATCCAGAAAACAAACCCAATCCCGCACAATTTATACCGTTCTTTGAAGCTTCCATACCCGCTTTGCCCTACACCGTAAAACCCACAAAATCAAAAAAGAAGGAGGTAAAACGATGAAATTAAAACTGCTTCGTTTACTTGTTCTTTCCTTTTTGCTTTTTTTTAGCCCAAAAATTTCTAAAGCACAACTGGTAGGTATTGTAACCGATACCTCTTGGGCTCCCATACCCAACGTTAAATTGTTTGATAAATCAGGATTATCCTTATCGCAAACTCGACTCGATGGTTTTTTTGGATTAACACTCAGAAGCGGTACCTATAAAATCATCTTTTCGCATCCCGATTTTTACCCCCAAGAAATTCCCATTATCGTTCAGGGAAACTATAAAGATACACTAAAAGTGGTCCTTACCCCTATAACAGAACGAATTGAAACGTTGGTGATTAACAAAGAATGGAAGGATCCAGGACCCAGTTATATGCGTCAAGCCATCCTCATGCGCGACTCTTGGAGCAAACGCATTCCGGCCACATCCTCAGTAATCTATACCCGAGCTTACGAAGAATCGAAAACACAATTCAAACAAAAGAAACAGAAACCTAATAGTTCCTACGATAGTTTGATAAATGCTATTGCCGCTCCTGCAGCTAAGGCCGATACCACCTCAAACACATTAGCTGAGAATACACAAACCCTCAACGATAGCACAAGTAAAAAAGATTCGTCCATGGGAGAATTCTCTTTGAAGCACATTGCCACAAAGAAAGATTACGATAGAATTGCAGATACCCAACGGATTGATGCATTCATGGAAATACTCATGGTTCGAGATCAAGCCTATCCCAATAAACTCAAGGAAATCAGGCAGGGTGTAAGAAAAATTGGCTCTAAATCGTTCCTTTTCTATCTTACTGCTTCCGATGGCGATTTCAACCCCTATCAGAATCTGTTTCAAGTGCCCGCTTTGTGCCCATTACCCGTGATGAGCCCTTTGAGCAACTCGGCGTTATTGGCTTATAAATTTCAGTACAAAGGCAGTTACGAGCATCCACAATGGGGCAGAATACTGAAAATTCACATGCAAGGCAGGCAAACAGCCAATGCTACGGTAGATGGCGACCTAGAACTGGTTGAAAATGGGTTCTGGGTTTTAAAATCATCCCTCGATTTCCCAAAGCACTTGATGGCCGAATATGATAATATGCGCGTAGTCCAATCCTTCAAAAAAACCGAAGATAATTGGATTGTATCGGATTCTATGCGATTTTATTACTCCGCAAAATTTGGAAAAACTACCCTGTCTGCCGTAACGGAAGTCGATGTAAAATCGCGTACCATCAACCCTACTTGGAAAAAAAATCATTTCGGTTTAGAAATTAGCAAGACCATAGATAGCGCCTATGACAGGGACTCCGCATTTTGGGTAAAGCAACGAAGCAGCCCACTATCCTACGGTCAGGCTAGAGCCATCGCATTAAACGATTCATTACAAAGAGTTTACACTTCAGATAAATACCTTGATTCCGTAGAAAAATCAATCAATACGGTGAATTTTAAATCCCTAGTTCTAGAAGGTCAAGGGTATAAAAATAGAAAAAAAGGACTGGAAATGTCGTTCCAACCCCTATGGACGGTTTACCAACCTTGGTGGCCAGGCGGAACTCGGGTTAGCATGTTTTCAAGAATCGATAAAACCTTCGAAAACAAACGCAGTGTATCCATCAGCGAGAATATCAGCTATGGACTTCGGAACCAAGATTTACGGGGAACAGTTTACTTATCTACCTTGTATAACCCCTACAAACGAGCGAGTTTCACTGTCTCCGGTGGGCGAGATTTTGGCGTAATTAACGGCAATGCCGCCTATCTCGATATGTTCAGAAGGGATAATTTCTATGTTCATAATCATATAACTGCCTATCACAATCAAGAATTAATCAATGGATTATTTCTCCGTTTACAAGGAGAATATTCCAGCCGCGAGGATATGTCGAATTACCAATTTGATGAATTGGGCGACAGTCTATTCGAAAACAACAAGCCCTCCTTATTCAATAGGAATACGGCCTTTTATGCTACAATAAACCTAAGCTACACTCCATTCCAACGCTACATTTCCGAACCCAAACAAAAAGTTATTTTGGGATCGGCGTGGCCAACGATTGGTATAAGATTAAAGAAGGCCCTTCCAGGAGTTCTAGGCAGTACTATCGATTATACTTATTTGGAATATTACTTGAATCATGAATTCCCCATCGGCCTGTTTGGTACATCAGAAATCAAGGCAAATAGTGGAAGTTTCCAAAATTATCGCAACATAAGTTTAATCGATTATCGCTATCAACGAAGAGGGGACGCTACCATTTTCACACCCCCTTTATATGCCTTTCAGCAGTTAGACAGCACTTTTTTTACCTTCAAACGCTTTGTGGAAGTGCACTACCAACATCGCTTCAATGGCGCTTTAGTCAATAAAATTCCGTTCATTAAAAAACTGAGTTTAAGCGAACGTGCCGGGGTAAATATTTTGTACGCCCCCGAACGCAGAAATATGTTTTTCTACGAAGGCTATGCCGGAATTGATAAACTTATCCGTATTTGGAAAGATCGATACAAAATTGGAATTTACTACACCGCGGGGTACTCAAATCTGTTTGAAAAACCTCGGTATGGATTGAAAATTAATTTTGAATATTACGATCGATACAACAATAAATGGTAAATTGAACCTATGAATAAGTTGATACTTACAATAACGCTCTTCGCTGTCTTTTCCAATAAAGAATTACTGGCAAATGCAGCTATTGCAACTCAGCCTTCAATTACTAAAATTCAGCAGAGTGCAGGGGTAAAAGAACCTCAAGTTGATCACGTTTCCTTGAGAAAAAGCCCTAAGATTACACCTATAAAACGACATTCCATCACGCCCATGCTCAGTTTGTCAAACACCAGCACGAGCAATTTTATTTTACAAGTTAGTCCAACATTACTCTGCGAGTTCACCTCAGGGGAAACGCTCAATACTCCACTGGCTGTGCGCTATCAATATCGCATGAAACAAGGAAACCGTTTAGGATTTGATTATATGAATATGTATTCATCCTTTGCATTCACACCCAAAGCAAAAGACAATGCGATGGGATTTTATGGCCCCATGGTTCCAGCTTTCTCATCCAATTTACACGGATTTAATGTTCATTATTCAAAAGCAATTGATATTAAACTTCTTGAGATATTTGGCTTTGTAGGCGCTGGCGGATATCTCACAGGGAAACCAAATACCTCTACTGCAGATTATTCCTGGTATAGAAATGCTTCCGCTGAATTCTATGATTTTGCCCCAGCTGTAACACACAATATTATCAAACCCTTTATCCCTATGCTTAATTTTGGCGCCGGGGTACGATTAAAACATTTAGAAGGTGGTATCAATAATCAATTTTCCTTGAGCAGCCCAATAAAAACAATTGAATACCAAGGGAATACATTCCAAAATAATATCCGCTTAAAAAGCATCGGCTACTACATTGCCTACCGCTGGGAATTCTAATTGCCCGTTGATTTTTTACTAAAAAAAACTGCTGCTAAAAGCAAGCAAAGGAAAATTGCCAATTCCTTCTGTCCTAATGAACAAATATGAATCGTAAAATAAGGATACGATTCAGCTAAAATCATTACAACTTTTATTTCATTTTACTTCAAACATTTGTTGATTTTTAGTTGTCAAAAATCTATACATCAGTCGTTTGTCAAAAAACTTATTGTATTTTTTACTATAACTAGATAAATCTTCTATATTTGAAAAAAATCTATTTACTATGAAGAGAATAATTACTATGGCATTTGTTGCTGGTTTAGCCGCCAGTAGCATGGCACAAATTGCCGGAACTTGGAAGTGTACCTTTATTGGTGTAGGTCCAAACAAAGGCGATGTCAGTTGGTTTAACACCGGCATTGATGCAAACAGCAGACCTTGCTTAGCCGATGACGAGTATGTATTTAATGCAGACGGATCATTCGAAAACAAATTAGGAACAGAAACTTGGCTTGAAACATGGCAAGGTGCAGCAACCGAAGGTTGTGGAACACCCGTTTCTCCTCATGACGGAGTTAGCAAAGGAAGTTGGCGCTACGATGCCACTGCTGGCAAATTGTCTATTGTTGGTAAAGGCAATTATTTGGGTATTACAAAGCCTTACAATGGCGGTGAATTAAAAAATACTACAAGTGCTCCTGATTCTATCGTATACGAAGTTTCAATTAGCGGAAACGACATGACGGTAGATATCAACTTTGGTGGTGGTTACTGGCGCTACACCTTGAAAAAACAAGGTGGCAGTCAGACTATTGTTACCAATCCAACCGGAAATTGGGGAATGCACTTTATGGGTGTAGGACCTAATAAAGGTGATGTATCATGGTACAATACTCCTTTAAATGCTTCTACTCGTCCATGTTTGGCCGATGATGAATATCAATTTATGGCCGATGGAAGCTTCAAAAATGTATTAGGAACAGAAACTTGGCTAGAAAAATGGCAGGGCGCTAGCGCAGACGGTTGCGGTACTCCTGTTTCTCCATTCGATGGAACCAACACCGGAAAATGGTTAGATAATGGCGATGCAACTGTTTCAATTATCGGCAAAGGCAATTACCTTGGGTTAGCAAAGGTTACTAATAGTGGAGAATTAAACTCAGTTAGTGGCGCAAAAGACACAATTACCTACGAAATTTCTTTCAACAGCGCAGAAGACACCATGAACGTAAACATCAACTTCGGTGGCGGATACTGGTTCTATCAATTCCATAAAATTATTCCAAAAATCGTTACAAATCCTAAAGGTGATTGGAACATGACGTTCTTAGGCGTAGGTCCAGCAAAAGGGAATGTGTCTTGGTATAATACTCCATTAAATGCTACTACTCGCCCATGTTTAGCTGATGACATTTATTCCTTCAAGGAAGATGGCACCTTCATTAACTCTTTAGGCTCAGCAACTTGGGTTGAAGGTTGGCAAGGTGCTACCGCCGATGGTTGCGCTGCTGCTGTTGCTCCTCACGATGGTTCAAATACTGGTTCTTGGAAAGATAATTCAGACGGAACTATAACAGTTAATGGCAAAGGAAACTACTTAGGTTTAGCCAAGGTCATCAATGGAAGTGAATTAAAAGCGTCTGCCGATGCAGTAGATGGCATTACCTACGAAGTAGTAGTGAACGCAGATACCTTGATTGCAGATATCGCTATTAAAACCGGTGACGGAACACCTGCTTATTGGCACTTCCGTTTCTTGCGTGCTCAACCAGCTTCTACCTCAAAGTTGGCTAAAACTTCTGTAAATGTATATCCTAACCCTGCAAACAATACTTTGTGGATTTCTAATATCACTGAAGGAAATACAGTAGTAATTAGCAGCATGGATGGAAAAGCTTGTATTAAAACCACAGCTACTGCAGCGGGTATTGATATTGCTAGCTTATCAGTAGGTACTTACATGGTATCTGTTGAAACGAATAAAGGAACAGTTATTGGTCGATTCATCAAGCAATAATTGTTTGAATAGGTTTGAATTAAAGGGGGGTGTTTTCACCCCCTTTTTTTAACGCATCAATTACAAAAAACAACAAATGATTTCAATCAAAAAATATTCAATCGTACTGGGGTTTTCGTTAAGTCTGCCGGTTTTTGCTCAAACAACGGCAACGGACAGTTCAGAATCGGATAAAATGGACGAAGTGGTGATCATAGGTTATGGTAAAGCATCCAAAAAAGAATTTACCGGTGCCAATTCCTCACTCAAAGGCCAATCTCTCGAAAAGTTAAATATTCCCCGCATGGACCAAGCACTACAGGGTCAAATCCCCGGCGTTGTAGTTAGCACTAATTCAGGCTCTCCTGGTGGAACTGCTAGTATACGAATACGTGGACTGAGCACTTTTGGCGATAATGATCCGCTAATTTTGGTTGATGGAGTTGTATACGATAGTGATGGATTGAATGCGTTAAGCCCCAATGATATTGCATCCATTAACGTACTAAAAGATGCCACTGCTGGTATTTATGGTGTGCGCGCTGCCAATGGCGTAATCATCATCGAAACAAAAAAAGGAACCCTAAAAAGTGCACCAAAATGGGAAATTTCTGGTTTCCAAGGACTACAACAAACAGCAAAAAAATTAAACCTTCTCAATGCTCGCGAATATGCCGTATTGAAAAATGAAATGTTCGCTGCAGGCGGAGAAAGCCTACCGTTCAAAAACACTTCCCTCGGGGAAGGTACCAATTGGCAAGACTCTCTCTTCAAATTAGCTCCTGTTCACCAAGTAAATATTTCGGTGAACGGCGGTAATGACAAATCCACCTACTCTATTGGCGGTAGTATTTTCGATCAACAAGGTATTGTTGGATTGCAAAAAGCCAACTTTAACCGATTAAATGGACGTGTGAATTTTGATACACGCTTGTCCGACAAATGGAAATACAGTAGTGTATTTCTGTACACCAATGAAAAAAGATCCGCTTTGCCCGAAAATGGAATCGGCAGCGTACTATATAATACCATTAATGCCTTCCCAACCGATCCTATCAAGGGTTCGAATGGGAAATATACGTTCTTAGAAGAAGTAAGTGACATCATTAATCCCTTTGCCCAAATTGATAATACGTACAACTGGGCTTGGGTGAACAAATTCGTGGGTAAACAAGAATTATCCGGCGAACTAACCAAGAATTTAACCTTTACCAATCGCTTTAATTACAATTTTGCTTTGGTAGATAATAAGGCATTTTCGCCTTTGGTTTGGTTTGGACCAGGCAAAGCACAGAATACTGCAATAAATGAAAATTTAGATCCAAGCACCGTAGAAATTGCACCCGGAACAACCATCGACCGTGGTGCTTCCGTTTCAGAAGGTAGAGCCACCTTCGGCGATCTGAACTTCGAATCATTCTTAAACCACACAAAAGACTTCAAAGGCGGTCGTAAACTTAAAACTACTGCCGGTATTTCCATCTTCCAACGCAAAGGAAGTTACTTAGGTGGAACCGCCTATAATATCCCCAACAACTCCTTAGATTTTGCCGATATCTCCGCTAATTTGGCTCCCGGTGGATACCTAAACAATGTATACTCATGGGAATTCATGGAGCGCTTGCTTTCCGGTTTTGTGCGCGGAGAATACAGCATTCGTAATAAGTATTTCTTGTCAGGTATCATCCGAAGAGATGGTTCAAGTAAATTCGGGCCTAATTCTCGTTGGGGTTGGTTCCCTACCCTGTCCGGTTCTTGGATGCTTTCCGATGAAGATTTTTATAATATCGACTGGATGCGTACGGCAAAAATCCGACTCAGTTATGGGGTAAGTGGAAACGATCAAATCGAAAATTTCGCTTACAGAGGACTGTTAAATGGTGAAGGCGATTATGTTTTCAACGATATCATCGTAAAAGGTGTAGCTATTGGCAGAGCTAGTAACCCAGATTTAAAATGGGAATCTACTTCGCAATTTAATTTTGGAACCGATTTAAGCATCGGAAAGCATATCACTACTACGTTTAACTATTTTATCAAACGTACTAAAGACTTACTCTTCCAACCCGAAGTATCCGGTTTATTAGGTACTGCAGGACCTGGAAGCTATCCCCCAATTATCAATGCAGGAGATGTTTCCAACTCCGGAGTTGAATTGGATATTCAATACCAAGGTTCATTAAAAAAGCGCTGGAATTTAGCCATGGGATTAAATGCCGCTTATCTTAAAAATAT
>CANGWH010000056.1 GCA_947457565.1 Flavobacteriales bacterium | reverse complement strand
CTTCGTATCGATATACCCGAAGATCGGGTCAGGATTCTTGGCTACAGACGTCTAAAATGCTGTTAAATCCTTCGCAGCCGTTAGCAATTCGAATTATAGAAACCGCCCGGTTGTTTGTAAATACGCCGTATTTATGGGGAGGGAGAAGTATATGGGGAATAGATTGCAGTGGGCTTGTTCAGTTAGTGGCAGCCATGGTTGGTGTAAAAATGCCTCGGGATGCCTATCAGCAAGCACAGATGGGTTCAAAGAAATTATGGGATGCGGCTGAGCCGGGCGACTTAGCTTATTTTTCGAATAAAGATGGCAGGGTAACCCATGTTGGTATTTTGCTTGAAAATTCGTATATTATACATGCTCATGGCAGGGTTAGGATCGATAAACTTACTCCGGCAGGCATAGAATCGCAAGAAACAGGTAAATTAACCCACACCCTCTGTGATATCCGAAGTTTTATCTAATGCTCCATTGAAATTATGAAGTTACAGGAATATATCAACGAATTTAAAGGTCAATACCATGCCTCCCACGGAGTTCTTATCGGATTAACACAGTCCCAATCCGAAGTGTATGTCGACCTCACTGTACAATCCGCTATGCAATACCTACAAAAATTAATGATGAGCGGGAAGTTGAAAGAGGTGCAATCCCTCGTAACCAATAGCCCTGAGTCGTTGTTGAGTAGTAGTTTTTATCAAGAATTGATAGATACTTGCGTGAACTCATATTACGGCCTAGATTGGGATGCTGAGCGTAAAAAAGCCCTCGCTGTGAATATCTTAGGCTTTGTAATTGCAGGATTAAAGCAAAAATTTGAAGAAGGTGGACATGCACCCAACGCACAGGGCGTTATGCAGTTTTTGGGATTAGACCAAGGATTGCTGGGGAAAATGGGTTCGCTGTTTGGTAAATGGTTTTAAAATCGTCAATTTTCCGTTGTTTGTTGCCTGTTTTGTTGGCAGCCCTAAGCTCTTGTGCCATTCTTCCCAAAGAAGCCTATGCGCAAATTCAGTTTTCTAGACCTAAAAATGCAGTTGCTGGTTATACGCTGAGCGTGGAAATTCGCAACCAACAGGATTTGGATTATCTGGAAACCAATTTGCCACAATTCACCCAAGTTCAGCGGGTAAAAGTGAATGCTCCCGTAGATATCGCCGCTGTTTCTCACCTGATTTCAAAAATGGATAATCTTGAGGAATTGCTGCTCCAAAGTTATGCTGGTGTACTATCGGATGACGATTTAACCCACTTGGAATGGTTAAATTCCCTGGTGTTGTACATTCCCGAAGGTACAGAAAACACCCAATTACTCAATGCCAATTGGAGCCTGATGCAAGGAGTTACCCTCGTTTTTAATTCGATTCCAGACGATTATTCGTTTTTAGCCAGTTGGAAGCAGTGTAAACGACTCAATTTGGTTGGCCCGTTTGATATAAATAGTGGCAAACCCGCAATTGCAGCCTGCCAGCAAACAATGCCGCAATTGGTGGAATTTGGGATTTCTCTAGACCGAGTATATCATCTAACGTCCGATGTAAAACGAATGCCCGCTTTAAAACGATTGAATATAATCGATAATTTAAGTTGGGCTACAGAAAAGGATTTATGGAATTATGGGGATGTGGCTATGAAACTAGGCTTTTCAGAAAAAATTAATCAAGGTAAAACAACAAAGGATGTATTTCGAAGCTTGGATTTTCATTATTTATCGGTAAATCCGGAGTTGATTGAATCGGAAAAGCAGTTTTTAACCAAACTCTTCCCCGATGTGGCAGCCCCCAAAGAAGAAGCCACTTGGATGGATGTAACCGAAGGAAAGAAATTTGATTTCGCCGAACGACTGTCGTTGGAGGGAATTTCCTCCCGTGGCGTATTTCCTAAACCGTTAACCAAGCCATTATTCCCGCAATTTCAGGACGGTTGGTACGAGTTTTTGGGCAGCACCGCTACCGATCAGTTGTTCAGCGTTGAAGGGAAAGCCATGATATTGGTACCCAAGGAAGCGATGATTACATCGGCTGGAAAACCTTTTTCTGGATCGTACACTTTCCGAGTGAAGTGGATGGATAATCCCGTTAGACAATTGGCGTATGGAGTGCCGCAAACCCGGGATAGCATAGGCCAAAAGTTCCCATTGAGCAGCGTATTAGTGGTGGATATGCAAGCGTATTCTGGATCTCAAAACTTGCAACTCAATCCCAATGCGAAAATAGAATTGCGGTTTGTTTGCGATCCCAATCCATGGAGTAGGATGTATGCTTATGATACAGCCAAGGGCGGCAAATGGGAGAATTTTTTTGAGTACGATTATAATTTCGACGATGGGACCATGGTTCGCATCGATTTTACCGAGTTCTATTCAGGGATTAAAACGGCATCCACGGGACAGACAACGGATTTCGTACCCACATCGGAACGAATCAACAAACAGGGTTTTAATTATTTGTTAGGCCCCGATGAAACTCGTGCTGTAATTGATAAGTATGTAGAATATGCCGTGAAAAAATCAGGCACAAAGGCCCAAAATGAAAAGCAATTTGTTTTAAAAAGAGGTGCTTCTACGGTTGGAATTCGCAGGCATCCATCGAAAACAAATCCCGAAAATGGGGTATTTGAATTTAATATATACGATAAAACGGAATGGTTGTTCCCCGATTTAAAACCTATTGCTAATTACCCGTTGGCGTTTTCTACCGCTATGGAACGTAAATTGGTTATGCAAGACTTTTTCCGGGTTCAAAAGTTTTGGGATTACTTTTTTTACAAAAGTGGGGATCGTTGGTATCTGCAACTGCGAGGAACCGATGGTTTGTGGCAAATCGAATTATTACAGCCCAAAAATCGGTATAAATCCAATCCCCGTTTGGCCAAGCTGGAGCAAATGAAGTTTGATAAGTTGATGAGTAAGACGGTGATGGTGCAAACGCAGCGACATCGAACCAGTGATTTATATATGCAAAATGAATGGAAAGCCAGTGTGAATCAAAGCGTTTCTGCAGCCTTGGATGTTGCGGCTCCACCCAAAGGAATGGTCAGGAATTCATTTCGTATTAGAAGCCTAGGGAGATTTGCTTTTGCGCAACCCGTTACCTTGGATTCTGGTTTGCAATTAACGATGATAATGGCCAATGCCGGTAAAGCACCCTTGGATGTTCAGCGTTGTGCCATAGTGTTTAAGGAACCCCAACGCATCCTTTGGTTTCCTGCCAGCAATCAGTACAATTTTTCCATTAATCCAGCGAAAGTCATGGCCATTGTGGTGGAAGATAAAGAAGGTCAGATCTATGGCATGAATGGCGATGAATTCCGAAAATTAGAAGAATTGAAGAATAATTTATTGTTTTATTTACCGCTGAATCCTTTAGGCGAAAAACAATTAAACAAGGAGAGTTTAGAATTGCTATTGTACGGTAAGAAATTTAAACTGCCAAGCAGCTTGCCCAGTATGAATAGTGCTGGAAAGAAGTAATCCACTCAATAGATAAAATTCCTACCATCAAGTTTATAAACGAACTATGTCGCCAACATTTATCGGATTAGCATTATTTGGGTATTTCGCATTGCTCCTTGGAATAGGATATGTAACAGGTCGGAAAGCCACTGCGGATGGTTATTTTGTTGGCAATCGACAGAGTTTGTGGTGGTTGGTGGCTTTGGGCATGTTATCGGATTCGATGAGCGGCGTTTCCTTTATTTCGGTTCCAGGAAGTGTAAACGCGGCTCACTGGGGGTATATGCAGGTGGTGCTTGGGTATGTGTTGGGATACGTTGTTATAGCCTATCTGTTGTTGCCGTTGTATTATAAAACCCAATTAACCAGTATTTATACCTATTTAGGGGACCGCTTTTCGCCCTTGCATCAACAGACGGGATCTGGTTTTTTTGTGCTTTCCCGATTGATGGGTAGCGCCGCGCGATTGTATCTAACGGCCGCAATTTTGCAGCGATATTTATTTGATGCAATGGGTATCCCTTTCGCATTATCGGTGATCATTATCATCCTATTAATTTTGGCCTATACCTATAAAGGGGGCATTAGAACGCTGGTGTTTACAGATGCATTGCAAAGCATTTTTCTAATTGGTGGGGTAATGATTTGTTTGCTTGGGCTATTATTTGCCACCGAATGGATGGATTTCTGGCATAAAGGAGTGAGTGACGCACCTTGGGTTCGAATAGCCCAAAGTTCCCTTTCTACGGTTTTTGATTGGAACCCAATGGCCAAAACCTATTTCTGGAAGCATTTTTTGGGTGGTGCCGCGATGTGTATAGTGATGACAGGACTTGATCAAAACATGATGCAGAAGAATTTGAGTTGTAAATCCTTGGGTGAGGCGCAGAAAAATATGATTACTACTGGAGTAGTGATATTTTTGGTGAATATTGTCTTTTTGAGTTTGGGGCTAATGATGTACCAATATGTAGAACAATTGGGCGCTGATTTTCCATTTCCCATGCAAGATGGGAAACCCTATCCCGATGGACTTTTGCCGATGCTTGCCCTGCAAGCTAAGTTGACTTTATTTGGCACACCTTGGTTGGTGCCATTGGCGTTTGTGTTGGGTTTGAGTGCCGCCACCTTCTCCAGTGCCGATAGCGTTTTAACTACCTTAACCACCTCAATTTACTTTGATTTTTTAAGGGTTGATAAACGAAATAATTGGAATGAAACCCAAAAAAATACGGTAAGAAAAAGGTTACATTTATTGTTTGCAGCGCTTTTGTTCCTAGGTATTTTATTTTTTCGATGGTTGAATTCATCGTCGTTAATTGATACAGTGTTGATGGTAGCAAGTTACACGTACGGACCGTTGTTGGGACTTTTCTTAGTAGGTATGTTCACCTCTTGGAAACCCGTTGGTCCGATGGTGGTTGCTTGGTCCGTGATTGCTCCGTTATTGGTTTATATATTGAAGTGTACCGATGCCGTGGGAGTTTGGTCCATGGGACGCAATTCGGCAAATTTCAATGCGATTGAAAATTTGGTGTACCTAGTAAATCCAACCGGAAAACCGTGGTTCGAATCCTATGTGTTTGGTTACGAGATTCTTATTATCAATGGACTATTGGCTGCAACAGGATACGGTATATTGCATTGGATTCAATCCAAAAAAAAATCCTAATCGCAAATACCTGTTAATCCAAAGTTCTCTGATAACTAGAGGGGCTTTTAGTATCTAAATCCAACGGTTCCTTGGACTCGTGTTCCAACAATTACGGTAGTTCTTTCAATTACATATAGCCCAATGTCTTCAACATGCTCTTGTAACTCTGTTCTTTGGAAAACAACCGGAAATGAGGATCGCCGTTTTCGTCTCGATCAATAATTACATGTTTCGGAGCTGGAGTTAAACAGTGCTGGATTCCACCATAACCACCGATGCTCTCTTGGTAAGCACCGGTATTGAAGAACCCTATATATAATGGATCTTCCTTGTCGAATTTTGGTAAATAAATAGCGTTTACGTGCTGTTCCGAATTATAGTAATCGTCGCTATCGCAGGTAATACCACCCAATAACACACGCTCATACTCTTCATGCCAACGATTTATGGGTAGCATAACAAATTTCTTGTTAATTGCCCAAGAATCGGGAAGGGTAGTCATAAAACTCGAATCAATCATGTTCCACTTTTCACGGTCGTTTTGTGATTTCTGATCCAAAACAGCAAAGATGGTTCCTCCCGATTCACCTACGGTAAATGATCCAAATTCAGTAAAAATATCAGGTTCAGGAATGTTATTCTCTGTACAAACTTGTTTTATCTGCGATACGATTTCTGTAGCCATGTATTCATAATCGTAATCATAACTCAAGGAATTCTTAATGGGAAATCCACCGCCAATATTTAGGGTGTCTAAGTCAGGGCATTCCCGTTTCAATTCGCAGTACACTCGAAGACATTTGTGCAACTCATTCCAATAGTAAGCAGTGTCATAAATTCCGGTATTGATGAAGAAGTGTAACATCTTCAACTTTACATTTTTATTTCTCTTTACCTTAGTTCGATAAAAGTTTACTAAGTCCTTGTAACCTACTCCGAGCCTGGATGTATAAAATTCAAATTTAGGTTCTTCTTCTGCTGCAATACGGATACCAACGGTAACTGGTTTGTCTGTATATTGGGTAAGTAAATCAATCTCGTTGTGGTTGTCCATTACTGGAATAACGTTTGTCCATCCGTTATTTATAAGATTGGCAATGTTTTCGATATAGTTATCTTTTTTGAATCCATTGCAGACAACATATTTGTCTTTGGCGATTTTACCTTGCTCGTATAGGGTTTCTAATATATTAATATCAAAGGCGGATGATGTCTCGATATGTACATTGTTCTTTAGTACTTCGTCAATAACATGACTAAAGTGATTGCTTTTGGTGCAATAACAATAGTAGTATTTGCCTTGATAATCTGCTTTGGCAATGGCCACATTAAACCAAGTTCTTGCTTTCTGAATATTCTCCGATATCTTCGGTAAATACGTAAATTTTAACGGTGTTCCGTATTGTTCGATCAAGTCCATCAACGGAATTCCGTGGAATTCTAAGTCGTTGTCATCGTCCAATTGAAATTCCTCGGTGGGGAAATAAAAGGTTTGATTGATTAAATCTACGTACTTGTTTTTCATCGTTGGTTGAGTTCTTTTGCAAAAGGGACGCAAAAGTAACTCACTTAGATGTATAAAAAAAGAATAATGTAATTAAGTTGAATAATTTAAGAATCAAATAAATTTTATTGCTAAAATCCCCAATAAAAGTAGAGTAACAATAAATCCTACGCTTCTCATTCTGCTCCAATTATTTATGGTTAACGAGGTTCTTCCTGTTTCAATTTCTCGTTTTGTCTTGCTTACATCTTCTAACCATTCTCCATTTCTATCGTTAGGGTAAGTGCTTAGAATTCGTTTTGCTGTTCTTAAAGTAGCTCCTTTGCTTACATAAGGTATTCGGGCATGCATGATAACTGCATCGCCTCGTAATTTCAAATCATAGGGTAGTTTAAATAGCGCTTTTTTGTATAATTTGTTCGCAGACCATATCGAAAACGTACCCAATAGATAACAAATGTAGCCTACCGCGAAGAGAATAGCAGGTATAAGTATCAATGCGGTAGTAATAGTTTTTCTGGTTTTGCTAGCAATGCCTGCCAAAGAAATGTTTCCTAACCCAATTATAATAATGATAGTCATTAAACCAAACAGCCAGTACAAGGCTATTTTGGAGGATATATGTCCGCGATCAAACCAATTCCATGCGGTAACGTCCTTGGCATTAGCATAAGCGGTAGCTGTGTTGAACTCATCTTCGTTCTTAATCTGTGGCAAATACAACGTGCCATGCCTTCTGTGTTGGTATTTTTCAGGAAAGAAAACGGTGTCTAATGGTCTGGTTGCTAAAAAAAATGAAGACGATAGGCTTGCGTTTTTGCAAACGTCATTATCAATAGCTGTGTATAATCGACTTTTGCTAATGGTGGGTTGATTTATAGTTGTAGTTAACCAGGTGTTTGATGATTTCTGAACCAATAGTTTAGGTTCGTTTGGCATTGGTTGTTTTGCACTTAATCCTGTATTGCGGTTGGCCGTAATTGCTGGGTTGGTATAAGTGACTTTTTCCCATTGTTTATCGGAATGGGTGGCTGTGAATCCTGTTTTAGTGGTTTTACCTGCACCTTGATACTTTGAATTTATTTTCCAACCCCATGAATGATATTGCTTTTCTAGTGTGCAACTGGAAACCCCCACCAAGTAAATGGAAATTAGGAATAACGACATGATGCAATTAGTGGTTGATTTTTGTGTAGCGAATAACATTACAAGAGCCAAATTAGATGTGGAATACGGAAATATATACGGTGTTGATAGCTATAATTTATTGGGAATTAGGAGTTGTGTTTTGGCTCTTAATTACACGCAAATTATAGAATAATATCTACATTAAATCAACTGTGTACAATTTGTTACTCTTTGCTTGCCCAGCGGCTAAATACTTGATGTATAATGCTTTTTTCGATTTCAGAATAGTCTCTTTTCCTTCTTGGCATAACCAAGGTTGCTGTCTTGTCAACTGCTGGTAATTGATGGGTAACAACGCCATGGGCACCACCCCAGCTAAAGTCGGCAATGAAATTACGCGGGAATCCTGCTCCGAAAATATTGCAAGCAACACCAACTACTGTTCCAGTATTAAACATGGTATTAATTCCACACTTGCTATGATCGCCCATAATTAGACCACAAAATTGCACACCACTTTTATCAAATCGGCCGGTTCGATAATTCCAAACCTTCACATCATCGTAGGTGTTTTTTAAATTAGAAGCATTGGTGTCTGCTCCCAGGTTGCACCATTCGCCGATAACGGCATTTCCTAAGAAGCCATCGTGTCCTTTGTTGCTATATCCCCAAAATACTACGTTTGATATTTCGCCGCCAGCCACGGAGTAGGGTCCCAACGTTGAGTTGCTGTAGGCCTTGGTACCCATCTTTAATACGGCGCCTTCGCACAAGGCGAACGGTCCACGAACCAAACTACCTTCCATTATTTCTGCATTTTTGCCAATATATATGGGACCTTCATTGGTATTTAAGGTAGCAAAATTCACTTTTGCGCCTTCTTCCACAAACAGAGGATGTACGCCAAATACGTTGTTGCTTTCGTTGAGAATCTGAGAAGTTCTACCGGTGGTTAAACGATTATAATCGGCCTTGATTTCTTGGCCATTATATCCAAAAATATGGTAGGGTCTATCGATGGTTTGCAATTCGCCTGTCCATTGGGTTTTATCGGGAAAATTTTGCTCCCAAGCATCGGAACCACAAGCAATTAATGTGTCATTTTGCCATAAGGAACCTGTGGAAGTTAGATTTTGAATAGAACTAACCAGCGAAGGGTAGGGAAGTATATGGCCATTGATGTAGTGGGTTGTTTTCCCCTCAGGACCCGTAAATTTTCCCGATAAGTATAGTCGATTTTCGGTTTCTGATTCGCCGGTTCCATCGCTAAATTCAAATCCAAATGCGCTTGCCGATAAATCCATAACCCATTTTTCGGCAATGGTTAAAATACCGCATCGCAAATCTGCTGCTGGTCTAGTAAGCGTTAAGGGGTATAAATTAGCGATGTTGGAAGATTCGAAAAATCGGATAATCATGACACAAATTTAAGCAATCCATCTTGGCAACAATCCACGGGGAATGAACAAAAAAAAGGAGGCCGTAAAACGACCTCCCTATTATGAAAAAATTTACTCTTTTGCTTCTTATTTTTTAGCGTAACGCTTCATGAACTTATCGATACGTCCTGCAGTATCTACCAAGTTCTGCTTACCCGTGTAGAAGGGGTGAGATTGTGAAGAAATCTCTAACTTGTACAAAGGATATTCGTTGCCATCTTCCCACTTGATGGTCTCTTTTGTATCTACACAGCTGTGAGTAAGGAATGTGTAGTCGCAACTCATGTCTTTGAATACAACTTTACGGTAGGTCTTAGGATGAATATCGGGTTTCATACAAAAAATTCGTTTTTAAGGGGTGCAAAGATAAGGATTAAATTTAGTATTTCAAATGAAAATTGGAAAAAATGGAGAATGCGGGTTAAATTCTCACATTCCAATTTCCATTATCCCAATTTTTCAAATTGCACTTCTCACAACGTTCATTTAAAATATCGAACTTTCCCCACTCTGCGGTTGCCCCCAAATTAATTGCCTAAATCATCGGTTCGTTTTTCTTCACCGGGATTGGTTTTCGATTTTTTGGTACACATAAGAATGCTTTCGTCAAAACCTTCGGGTGCGCTTAGTGCCTCGGAATTGACTCCGGTAGATTTGTCTTTGAGCGCTTCTTTCATGAAATAGCCATAAATCGGTAAGGCCATTACGGATCCTTGGCCCAGCAGTCCTCCTCGAATGCGTACGCTGGGATCGTCTGCGCCAACCCACGTAGCACAAACCAAATTTTTAGTAAGACCCATAAACCAACCGTCTGCAGAACCTTGGGTGGTTCCTGTTTTTCCAGCAACGTGTCCTTCCAATGCGAAATCGGCACCGCGGAGTCTTGAACCGGTACCGCCGTTTACCACGTTTTCAAGCATGCGGAACATCATGTATGCCTTTTGTGCACTCAGTACCTGATCGGTCTCAGGGTTGTTGAATTCTTGCAATACGTTGCCGTTTTTATCTTCAATGCGGAGTAGGAAGGTAGGTTCAATCCATAGGCCATTATTGGCGAAAGCACTGTAGGCCGAAGCCATTTCAAATGGACTCAATTCCATGGTGCCCAAGCAGATGGAGGGAACCTTCGGGATTCGGTTCTCTTCAATCCCCACACGTTCCGCAAATTTCACTACGATTTCCGGAGCATCTTCGCCCAAACTCTTCATTATCTGGGCCGTGATTAAATTATCGGATAGGGCCAATCCCTTGCTCATCGTCCATCGGCCCCCGGATTTTCCATCGGCATTGCGGGGCGACCATTCTTCTCCTCCGGAGTAAAATACGGTACGTTCGCGGTCAAATTCGGTGCAAGGTGTAAATTGATTGATATCAATGGCCGTAGCATAAACAATGGGTTTAAAGGTTGACCCTACTTGTCTGCGCGAATTTCTATTTACGTGATCGTATTTGAAATATTTGTGGTTAATTCCGCCTACCCACGCTTTTACATGCCCAGATTCTGGCTCCACGGCGATAAATCCAGCCTGAAGAATCTTTTTAATGTACGCCATGCTGTCGTAGACCGACATTACCGTATCCAAATCGCCCTTCCAGGAAAACACAGTCATCCGTATCGGCTTCTTTAATTCGGCAAAAATCTTCGCACTATCGTTGCCAAGCTGTTCTTGTAGCCCTTTGTATCGCTCGGTCCGTTTCAACGCATTTTCAATAAATCCTGGAATCACGGAATAATTGGTGATGTAGCGCCACGGTTTTTCCTTGCCCCAAGACGTATAAAACTGTTTCTGCAATTTTGGCATGTGCGTTCTTACCGCCGTTTCTGCATACTGCTGTAACTTAGGGTTTAAGGTAGTATAAATCTTCAACCCACTGCGGTATAAATCAACCCCGTGCTCCTTGCACCAAGGTTTCAAATATTCCCCCAAATAATACTTGAAATAGGGCGCCATTCCGTCCATCTCGGCCGAACGATAGTTTAAAACGATTTTTTTAACCTTCAATAATTCGGCGCTATCGTCCGTGATGAACCCGTATTTGTTCATCTGTTCCAATACCGTGTTTCGGCGTTGTAACGACTTGTCTGGATTGAATTTAGGGTTATACCGATGGTTGGCTTTTAACATGCCAATTAATACCGCTGCTTCTTCAATTTCTAAGTTCAACGGTTTTTTATTGAAAAATTCCTTGGAAGCTGCTTCTATCCCAAACGAGATGCCAGAAAATGGAACCGTATTTAGATACATGGTGATGATCTCGTCTTTGGTATATCGGCGTTCCAATTCTACCGCTATTACCCATTCTTTGATTTTCTGCAAAACCATTAAGAACTTGTTTTTGGGTTTGTTGAAACGATAAAACAAATTTTCGCTCAATTGTTGGGTAAGTGTACTGGCACCACCGTCTTGTCCGAGAGCCATAACCGCACGAATGGTTCCTCTAACGTCGATACCCGAATGCTTGCGAAAACGCACATCTTCTGTAGCTTCCAGCGCCTGAAATACGCATGGGGCGATGTCTTTATGTGAGGTGTTAATCCGATTTTCTAAATAAAAAGAACCCATCAATGAGCCGTCGTCACCGATGATTTCTGAACTTAACGCATTTTTCGGGTTTTCTAAATCTTCCACATCCGGCATTTCCCCCAACGCGCCCAACGTAGCCAATAAGAAAATTAAAAAAACCGCAGCAGTGCCGCCGAACATAATTTTCCAGAATAATGGAATGAACGAAAATTCTGAGTTTTTGCCCTTGGTCATAGGAATAATATGCGAATATAAGCCTTAAATGCAAGGCCAAATCAATGAAAACCTGCTCAAATTTCCACAGTGTATTTATTTGCCCTGTAAAAACTCCCAATACGACTTTAAGTCTAGTATTTTGGTGAGTTGAGCATAATTTTCAACGGTGATTGCCCCGGATTTGTACTCCATAATTCCTTTGGATAGGAATAAGTCGGTAGAACGTGCCAAGAATGCATTGAAATTTTCGGCTTCGGTAGGTTTCGAAAAATTCCGGATACTAATAACCATCATAGATCCAATGGGGATTGCCGTGGATATTTCTAAGTTTTCGAAGGAGAAATTCTTTTTTGCAAAATCACTTAAACTGGAGCGGGTTAAATTAACGTTGGTGCCTCGAGGAATGGTGAAAATTACAAATTTTTCGGATTTGCCATCCCACGGTTGGTATACCGATGTTGGGCTGGGCGATAGGGTTACTGGATTGTTTGAGTTAACAGCATCATTTCCAGCATTGGCAACTGCGTTTGTAGTAGTTGAATTGTTGGTAGCAGCCTCTACTTTTGCCTTTTCAGCTTCCATTTTTTGGTATGCCTCGCATATGTCTTTGGCTCGAATACCAACGGGATGCGTGGGATAATCCGCAGAAACTTGTTCCATTAAATCAATGCCTTTCTTAGAATTTCCTGATCGAATAAAAGCACTGGCGTAAATAAAATCAAACTGAGCCTGGTATTCATTGCCTGCAAACTGCTTATCTACAAATTGTTTTGCATTAATTACCTCCTCATATTTTTCCTCAACAAAATAAGCAGACATCACCGTTAACATGCTGTCTATAGACTGAGAACCTTTGCCAGTATTCGATAATTCAGTCGTTGAATTGCTTTCTAGCATTCGTACGTAGATGCTTTTGGGGAATTTTTCAATTAAGTTAGACTTAATTGCGTCTGCCATGGCGTAATCTCCGATTGAACGACAGAGTTTCACAACTTCATAATGGGCTTGAGGCGCATATTCGGATTTAGGGAAACGCGAAATCAGTTGATTGTATAACTCAATGGCTGTTGCTGGTTCTGATAAACGGGTCTGATAAATTTGAGCAGCATTGAATAGTGATTTTTCTATTTTAACGAGGGCCTCTTTTTGTGCCGATGGAGAAAAGGGTAACGCTGTGTAAAAGCGTTTTTCCTCTGCAGGGATATTTTTAGGAATAGCACTGCTATCAATGGCTATATTTTTCTCACCGGTATTTCCGCTTTTATTTTTTCCATCACCCGCTGCCGATTTATTATTACCATCCTTGTTGCCCGATTCCGCATCACTGTTGGTAATGTCAGCATTATTGGAGCTCTCTACATCGGATGATTTTCTATTAGAATATCGCCAGTAATCGTTATTGCTTCGTTTTCCCCATAATCGTTCGAAATCCTGTATTCCCTTAGTTCTTTGTGCCGGAGTATAAAAAGGGAAGGAGGCACTTCCTCCCATGCCTGGCATTCCACCGCCGTTGTTCATTGGAGCAAAATCAGGATTATTGGGAAACCCACCGGGGGAATTACCGCCACCATTTTTTGATAGTTGTTTTGCTTTTTCAGCATCAGCTGCCCGTTGCGCTTCTTGTTTTTCTCGTGCGATTGCCTCGGCAATTTTCTTGCTGCGCCACTCAGGGTCTTTAGCCATTTTCAACAAGCTGTCTTGCTGAGTAAAAACTAAGACCTCTTTTAACAAATCGCCTAAAACATCATTTTTATTGGTGATGGCTTGGAAATTGGGGTGTTTTTCATCGATAATTTTAAAGGCCGAATCGTAATACAGCGCGCTACCAGCATACAATCGTTTACCGAAAAAATAATCACCCAAGGCTAGGTAAGCATTGGTTTTCTGTACTTTATCTTCCGAAATATACACGGCTTGCTGGTATCGCTTAATAGCAATCGCATCGCGCTTAGCCTTTATTTCGTTATGCCCCATGGTTAAGTAAATGCTGCTTCGGAAGTCGATGTTTTTATCATCTTTTAGCATTTTGGCTAAAATAGAATTGGCTTTGCCATAATTTTCCTGCTGTTCGCTTAAGATAGTAACCTGGGCCATCTTTGCACGAAAAGCGATTTCGTAGGGGGGATTAAATTTGGCTATTTTAGAAAAGTATTGTTCGGCTTTGGAATAATCTTTTAGCTTCAAATGACATTCTCCCAAAGCAAAAATCAAACGATAACGATCCATGCGCTGGTGCGTTTTTGGCAAGGCTTTGGTAAGCGGTTCAATGGCTTGTTGAAAATTACCTTGTTCTACGGCAATAGCTCCGATGATAAAATTGGCTTGAGCGGTTAGTTCGGATGGGAAATCAGGCTTTTTTAAGAGGTTACTAGCAAGCACCGCGGCATCGCCCAACCGATTTTTCATTGCCAAACATCGAACAATCCATAGCTGGGCTTGATACACTGGAATGGGATCCTTGAAATGCTCAATCACATAAGTAAACAGATTCTCTGCAGCTGTGATTTCGCCCTTCATGAAATAGGCTTTCCCATTTAATAAATATGCATCGTCTACCCATTTGGAACGAGGGTGCCTGTCAATCATCGTGGAAGCTCGTTTAATCACTTCGTCCATCGCAGCTTGGTTGCCTTTGAGCAGGGTTGCATCGCCGTAATTCAATAAGGTGAGCGGTTTTCTGGGGTCGTCTTTGTAGGCCTCTCTCGTTAATTCAACCGTTTCTAACCATTTTTGCTCGGCATTAAAAAACTTATTGTAATGGGCTAATGTGTTATGCCATTGCTTGTAGCTCCAGCTCTCTTCGTTGCCGCAACCCACGGTAAAAAATGCAATAATACCCATGAAGTATAATCGGCCGAAAGGCATCGACAAAAACTTGTACGGGTAAGTGAAGATTCGCATCGTGTTATTAAAAACGCTAAATTTGGTGTTTTATTGACTGCCTCAATCAAT
>CANGWH010000055.1 GCA_947457565.1 Flavobacteriales bacterium | reverse complement strand
TGCAATAAGGTTAAGCCGATGTTTGATGAGATTCGCGAGTGCTGTGACGAGATTGAGCGCATTGTGGATGATGCTGAGTGGAATTTGCCGAAATACCGCGAATTGTTGAACTTAGCGTAATTCGTTTATCGTTTACTGCGAAAGAATGATAGAAATTCCTTAGGGGATTGCCGAATTCCTCGGGTTTATATAAGGTTTTGGGTCGCTCATTTGGGTGACCCATTTTTTTATGTGAACAAAATCACAAAAATTACCTGTGGAAGCGATGTAAATTTGCAAACGAATAATTGTTATGGAACACGTAGAATGTTTGATTATTGGCAGTGGACCTGCGGGTTACACAGCAGCAATTTACGCAGCTAGAGCGGATATGAAACCGGTGGTATACGAAGGGTTACAGCCTGGTGGACAGCTTACTATCACCACAGAAGTTGAGAATTATCCTGGCTTTCCGCACGGGGTTCAAGGGCCAGAAATGATGAATATGTTCCGCGAACAAGCGGTTAGATTGGGTGCCGATGTTCGATACGGAATTGTAACAAAGGTAGAATTTACCAACGGTGGTCCACAGAAAGTTTGGGTAGATGATAAGCATGAAATCATGGCAGACGCGGTGATTATTTCTACGGGGGCCAGCGCTAAATGGTTGGGAATTCCTTCTGAGCAACGTTTAAACGGAAGCGGTGTAAGTGCTTGTGCGGTTTGTGATGGATTTTTTTACCGTGGACAAGATGTAGCGATTGTTGGTGCAGGCGATACGGCTTGCGAAGAAGCAACGTATTTGTCGAAAATATGCAACAAAGTATATATGATTGTTCGCCGCGATGAATTCCGCGCATCCAAGGCGATGCAACATCGTGTTTTGAATACCAAGAATATTGAAGTATTGTTCAATTCCGAAACCGATGAGATTTTGGGAGAAAAAGGGGTAGAAGCGGTTCGTGTAAAAAACAATAAATCGGGAGAAACTGCGGAGTATCCAATCAAAGGATTCTTTGTGGCAATCGGACATCAACCCAATACCGATATTTTTAAGCCGTATTTAGCAATGGATGAGCAGGGGTATATCATCACCAAAGCTGGTAGCAGTTATACCAATGTAGAAGGGGTGTTTTGTGCCGGAGATGCTCAGGATAAAATTTATCGACAAGCGGTAACAGCTGCGGGAAGTGGTTGTATGGCTGCCTTGGATGCCGAACGTTGGTTGGGTGCCAAGCAAGCGGTTCAAACGGCGTAAAGTTCCCATAACAACAAGTCCAACAGTGGATTGTAAGACGAGAAACAACTTCAACTTTCCCGGTGCTGTTAATGCGGTATTGAGGAAGCGGTTTGTTGGTGTTTTATTGATAATTTGCGGTTGTTTCTTGTTTAAGGGTGATTTATCGGCCCAAGAAAATCGGGGAATTAAAAATCATTTTATTGGCAGCACGCCGATGAAGGGAAACGAACCGGCAATTGCTTTTTCACCGGTTAATCCATTGGTGGGAATTTTGGCCTACAATGTAAATCAGGTGTTTGTTACCAACGATGCAGGAAGAACCTGGGATTTGGTGGTAGTAGATCCAAAGCAGGGGTTTTACGGTGATCCGGTGCTTAAATGGGCGAAAAATAATACGGTTTATTTAGCGCATTTGGCAAAAAACAAACAGCTCCCTTGGCCTCAACATTTTGATAGAATTGTGTTTGAACGAAGCCAGGACGGTGGGAGGTCGTTTACTGCAACCGATGTGGGTTACAACGAAGGGAAGATGCAGGATAAACCTTGGTTTTCTATTGATGAATGGCAGGGTAGCTCGTTTACTGGTTCGATCTACTTGAGTTACACGGAGTTTGATAAATACAGCAGCATGGAAGGCACGGATTCTTCACGGATTTATTGTGCAGTGAGCAGGGATGGTGGCGCGTCGTTTGATAAGCCGGTTAAAGTGTCGGATGTTTGTGGCGATGCAACGGACGATGATGGTACGGCTGAAGGCGCCAATTGTACCGTAACACCAGACGGAGTGGTGCACATGGTTTGGGCGCGTAACGATACAATTTGGTACGACAAAAGTGTGGATGGCGGAAAAACCTGGGGCAAAGACCGCATGGTGGCCGTTCAATACGGGGGTTGGAATCACAACCTATTGGCAGGACAAATGCGGGCCAACGGGATGCCATTTATAGTAAGTACAAGAAAAGGGGATATATATATAGCCTTCTCGGGCAGCACTGCGGCCGTTAAAGGGATGGGAAAACCAGAAAGTACAGGCACCTTGTATAATCCCGATTTGGATGTGTTTTTATATCGATCCTCGGATAGGGGAGAAACGTTTGAATCGATTCCAGGATTAAGTCATCCGGGGGCACAGTATTCGCCGATGATAGCCATCGATGGTAAAGGTCATGAAGTTTGGCTTTGTTGGATGGATAGGCGACGAAGTGAAACGGGATTTTTTTCCGATTTATTTGGTTGTAAAATTAGCGGAACCAAAGTTTCTGCTGCCGCTCGATGGAGTTCCGTGCCCAGTTTGAATCCAGGGAAATCACAATTTATGGGAGATTATCTCGGCTTGCATGTTGGGTCTGATAAAGTATGGGCAGCATATACCGCCTGGTCGTTGTCGGATAAATTCCCCTATGTACGGATGGTGGAAATGCACAAAAAGAAAAACAAAGGGAAGGGGTATACCAATATTGAGTATGCCGATATTTTGGTCTATCCTTTTGATCCTGCGCAGGAATCCAGTAAAGGGAATAAAGAGAAAAGATTGATCTTGTGGGTAGAATGGCCCAATGCCAAATCGCTAACCATCGAAATAAAACAAGGTAAGCAAATAGTTTTTCAAAATGTTATTGAACAGTGGGAATTGGGATACATGGATTTTTCCATTCCTATAGACCGGTTGGGAAAGGGTGTGTTTGAGGTGAATGCCAGGTATAAAGGCATCGGTATAAAGCAATCGCTGTATTTACCCTAGCAACAGAATTGAAATATAGCGGTTTAGCACAAAATATTTTATAAAAATCCGCATAATTCGCACAAGTCTTTTGTGTTTGTAGTAACGAAGTTTTATTTTTGCCTTCCTTAAAAAAATTATGGCAGTTATTCAGAAGTTAAGAAACTCCGGTGTAGTGGTAGGTGTGGTAGTTGCAGCCTTGGTGTTATTTGTAGTGAGCGATATTCTAAGCAGCAAATACGGTAACGGGAATCCTAATCAACCCCAAGATGTAATCGCATCCATTTACGGAGAAGAGATTAAAGACGATCAAATCGACAAAATCGCCAACGATTTGTTTATGCAGCGTTTGCAAAACGATCCAAATTTGCAAGAAAAAATGCAGAAAGACGAAGAGCTTCGCAGAAAGACTATTAAGGAAGTATATGGAGAAGCTTGGGATGAATTGATTAAGAAAGAAGTTCTTTACAGCGAGATTAAGAAGGCTAATATCACTTTGTCTGATGCCGATATAGAGGAATTGTTGTGGGGTGAGTATCACAGCCAAACCATGGAGCAAATTCCCGATTTTAAAACCAATGGAAAATTCGATGCTGCCATCGTAAAGCGTTTTTACAAACAAGCGAAAACCAATTCCATGTTGCGTGGATTCTTGGTAACCCTTACCAATTCAATCAAAGATCAGGAGTTGATGTCGCGTTATGCAACGTATGTAGCTAAAGCGAATGTTAAAACGAAAATAGAAAAGGAAATGGAATATTTGGTGGCCAATCAAACCGTAGCCGGTAGTATTGTTGCCATTGCGCATAATTCTATCCCTGATAAAGATATAAAAATTACCGATAGCGATTTAGAAGCCTATTTGGAAGAGCACAAAGAGGAATACAAGAACTTGGATGAGCGTAGAACAGTGAAGTATGTAGTTTGGGATGTTACCCCAACCACACAGGATACGCAAACTATCTTTGAACAAGCGGTTAAGTACGCCGAAGGTTTGCGCGCTACAACGGAGGCAGATACCTCATCGGCGGGTGAATTTTTAAATATTGCCGATATCGGAGAAAAAACGCCCCAAGAAGTGGGCTCACAATTGTGGAGATCCCCTGCAGGTTCTGTTTTAGGGCCTTTGTACAAAGCAGGTAAGTTTTATGTTTACCAAAAGATTAAAGAGAAAAACGACACCGGCTTAACGGTTAGAGCTTCTCATATCTTGATTCCTAACGACGGACCTTTGCCCGATGGTTCTACTACCATCACTGATTCAATAATGGCTTTAGCTAAAGCTACGGAATTGTATAATCAAGTAAAAGGCGGAGCAAACATTGCTGAATTAGCAAGTAAATTTTCTACCGACCAAGGTTCTGCATCCAATGGTGGTGATTTGGGTTGGAAAGGTGTAAATGGATTTGTAAAACCGTTTGCTAATTTCTGTAAATCAGCCACCAAAGGCCAAGTTGGATTAGTGAAATCACAGTTTGGGTACCATATTATTAAAATGATGGAGGAACCTTCCAATATCTTAGTTAAGTACAGCGAAAATATTATTCCAATTACTCCAGGAAATGAAACCGTTAAACGTGTAGCAAAAGCAAGCCGTGAGTTTAAATCAACCATTGGCTCAGATGCTGCTAAATTTGATAAAACCCAAGAACAACAGGGATTGATTCCCCGATTGGTAAGAGATATTCAAACCAACACGGATCGTTTTGCAGGTATTGAAGAACCTTCAGATGTGAAGGAAGTATTGTATTGGTTATTCGACAATGATCGTAAAGCGGGTGACGTATCGGATGTGTTTTCTTTCCCAACAAGACACGTGGTGATGAAAGTGGAGACGGCAAAGCATATTGGATTTGCTACCTTGGAAGATGTTCGTTCAGAAATAGAGCCAATTGTGCGTCAAGAGATGAAAGGCAAAAAAATTGCCGAGAAATTAGAGGCAGCCATTGCGAAAGCTAAAAACCCTAACGATTTGTCCAAAGCGGTGAATGGTTTGTTAATCCCTGCCGATGATTTGCGCATGGGTCAGCGAATGATTCCTCAATTGAATGCCGAATTGAAAATCTTAGGTGCTGTTTTTGGTTCAGAAGAAAATAAATTCAGTAAGCCCATTATCGGAAAAGAATATACTGCGGTTGTTTATGTTACCAAGCGTAAGGCAATCGAAGTACCGAAGTCTGTTTTATCGGCACCAGATCAGTATGCCTTTATGAATTCTGGTCAGTTTATGGCAGGAACATTAGATAGAACATTTAAGAAACAAGCGAAAATCCAAGATTATCGCTATAAGTTTGAATGGTTCTAGTAATAAATTCACTTAATTAGAAAAAGGTCGGGGTATTGCACTCCGACCTTTTTCATTTTAGTTCGCTTTCCTTTATTTTTGTGGTATGTCAGCAATTACTCACGAACAATCCTTAGAAAATTTTCACCAGCAAATAGAATACGTTTTATCAAACTATAAGTCGCACCTATTAAAAGTAGATGATTTTTCAAATATCGTTATCGGTGGATTGGGGGGCAGTGGTATTGGCGGTAGATTGGCGCGATTGTTTTTTATGCAAAAAATGCCAATTCCGGTAGAAGTATACAATGAGTACCATCTACCTGGATACGCGGGGGAAGACACGTTGGTTATTTTATGCAGCTATAGTGGGAATACGGAGGAGACATTGTCTATGTACCAAGAGGCAACGGAACGCGGATGCACGTTGGTTTGCGTAGCCGCGGGTGGCAAGTTGATGGAGTTGGCTCAGGCCGAGGGTTTACCATTTTATACGGTTCAAGGTGGGTTCCAACCGAGAATGACCTTGGGATTTGGATTGAGTACCTTGGTGATGATTTTGGGAGAATTGATGGGCGAGGATATGCGAGCTTCCTTGGAGCAGATTCGTTCTATGTTTCAATCTCCAGCCGGAATAGTTTCAAAAGCGCAAGATATGCACGGTTATTTTCAAAATACCATTGGCAATAAATTTGTGGTAGTTTGTGATTTGGCCTACGAAGCGGTGGCCATTCGTTTTTGTCAGCAAATTCAGGAAAATGCCAAAGGCGAGGGTTTTGTTTCAATTTTACCAGAAGCAAATCACAATATGATTGAGAGTTATTACGAAAAACACGATACCAATTTCATTTTCTTGAATTCGGGCAACAACGCACGCGTATCTGCCCGTTTTGAGTTTCTAGAAGGGGTATTGAATAATCTGGGAAATAAGGTATATAAATACCCGGTTTCTGATGCTTCCTTAGCTTCAATTTTTGAAGTGGTACATGCCACTGATTGGTTAAGCATCTGGGCTTCGGACGATAAGGGCGCCGATAATATGCAGGTGGGGATAATCACTCGTTTAAAGGCTCATCTGGATAGTGTAAATTAATCCGGATTTCGAATAATATATATACCAACCATTCACTAACCATGCGGGTAACTTTTTTGGGTACTGGAACCTCTCAAGGAGTGCCACCCATTGGTTGTAATTCCCCGGTTTGTCTATCCACGAATGCCAAGGATAAACGACTTCGTGCATCTATATTGGTAGAGTGGAAGGGTAAAAGTATCGTTGTAGATGCGGGTCCAGATTTTCGTTATCAATTAATTAGGGCCGGTGTTCAACGATTGGATGCCTTGTTATTTACTCACGAACACCGCGACCATACCGCCGGTTTGGATGATATTCGACCGTTCAATTATTTGCAAGGTGGGCCTGTGGAAGTATATTGTTCCAATCGTGTATTGAATGCGTTTAAATCTCAGTACGATTATATTTTTGCAGAACATCCGTATCCAGGTATCCCGTTAATTAATTTTAATCTCATTGAAAACGGTCGGTTTTTAGTAGACGATTGTTGGATAACGGCGGTGGAAGTATTGCATTATAAGTTGCCAGTACATGCGTTTGTTTTCGATGATTTTGCTTATGTAACCGATGCGAATTTTATTAGTGATACACAGCGAGATTTATTGCGTAATAAAAAAGTTTTGGTTTTAAATGCTCTTCGAAAAGAGGCCCATATTTCACATTTTACATTAGACGAAGCGGTTGAAGTAGGTAAAGAGTTGGCGGCAGAGCAGGTTTATTTTACGCATATGAGTCATCAAATTGGGTTCCACGACCAAGTAAACCAATACTTGCCCAACAACATGGCCTTGGCCTATGATGGACAAGTGATAGAAATTTAAACAACATTTTTGGGTATTTGAGGTTGGTTAGTGTGGTAATTTAACCACGGTTAGCGGATTTATAGTTATTCGCAAACGCTCCTAAGGCGGGTGGTCTTGCCAATAGAGAGAAAAATCAGAACGTTAATTTACCGCAGGTACTGCATTATGGTAGGAACGGAGAAGTAATCTAGAATAATTAAGGGTGCTTGGTTTAATTCTCTGGACGAATAAATACAAATTTACCCATGGCAGATTCAGAACCGTCTTCGTTTACGGCAAAAACCAATAATACTCCCGAATTGGGAATCGTTCCATTAAGTCGTTTTCCATCCCATGTTGCTTTACCACCGTTTGCTTTGGTTTCATAGATTAATCTGCCTTGAGCATCCGTGATTTTTATAATCGCATTGTTGGTTAAACCCTCAATGGTAATTAAACCGGAATAGGTGGGGTGAACGGGATTAGGATAAATTTTAATTTGTTCTTCAAAACTCCCTTGATCGGCCTTAGCATCGCTGCGATACGACTGAATACCCATATCAGTTCCCATGAAAATTTCACCGGTTTCATCGATCTGACCCAAGCATGCTATTCTGTTAGAAATTAAGGGTGAGTTGCTCGTTTGAAAATGTCTAACAACGCGCTGGCCATAAGGCTCTACTAAAAATAGTCCGTTGGTGGTTGACATCCATTTTCTATTACCTCCATCGTACAAGATATCGGTGATATTTTCTTCACCCATTAAGTAGCCGATACTACCATTTTGTTCAATAACAAAGGGCTCTAATTTGGGATTGGAAAAAAGTTTACCACTGCCTGTAAAAATATTGAGTCCTTGGTTGGTTCCAATCCAAACATACCCCAGGTTGTCGGCACAAATGGTATTTACTTCGTTGGATCGCAACCCGTTTTGAGCTGTAAGAAGGATGTATTGATCGTCTGATTTCGCATCGGTATTATTGCCTTCATTAAAGACTAAAATTCCCCCTCGCTGACGAATCATCCATTTGTTATTATTCTTATCGATTTCTAATCCTTTTAATTCGTTTTCACCGGACAGTCCAAGTTCAAAGGTTTTCCAAGTTCCTGATGTTGTATAACATAATAATGGACTTTCTGCGCCATAGCTTAATATCCAAATATTTCCTTTGCTGTCTTCGCAAATTCCAGAAACCCATATAAAGCCATCTATTCTCTTTTTAAGCGGGGAATTAGTTTCGTCCCACCGTGCGATAATTTCATTATTTTTAAAAATAAGCACCCCAAAGCTGTGGGTAGCAGCAATTTGCCAATCTCTTTTTTGTGCATAAGCGGAATAGGTAAAATCGTATAGATTGGTATTTAATGGATGATTGATGTTGTTTTTCCATACTCCTTGATGATGGATATAGAAACCGCCGGTATTGAATGAATTACCGAAGGTAGCGGTTACTCCTCCAGCAGTAGTTAGCAGATAGTTTCCATGTTTAGTCATTTTAAACGCAGAATTAGTTGCCGGTCCGCTAGGGAGGTAAGCGATTTCTCCGTTGGGATCTTTTTTTATAAGTCCGTCTTGGATTCCTGTACCAAACCAATAAATACCATTGCTAAATTGGGTTGCAGAATAGACTAAATTGATGGATTGGGTAGTGGAGCCTCCTATGTTCTTTATGGTACCCGGGTAAACAATATGCAATCCATTGTTATTACTCCAAATTCGAGCAATACGTCGTTTTTCTGTATTTACTGGGTTAATGTTGCCCTGGTAATACCTATAGGCAATGGAATCCATGTGGAAGTACAGGGAATCTTTATAATCGGCGAGCTCATTGCAGGCTCTTCCGTTGCTCTGGTATGCCCAATTCCATTCGTTAAAATCATTTAGATTAATCAACTTGTTCCATGGCGCTTTTCGTATTCCCGCCAAAGTGCCGATATAGAGGCTATCTTTATTGATACAACTACCGTAAACAGGAATGGAAATCCCTTGCTCGCCGATGGCATTATAGGAATCGGAAATTTCGAAATTTAGCAGATCAATAACTAATAAGCCGAAATACGTGGATACTAAGGCTTGGTTATTATTAAAATAACAGTGATAAATAGATTTATCGCCTTGTAAGGGTTTATTGAAATATCCAGGAATGTTATGAATAATCGCGTCATTGAATAATACATCGATATTTCCATCCCTGTAGCCTATAAATAGTAAGTTCTTTTCAGAATTATAGGAAAGGCAGGTGATTTCTTGGCCGTTAAATCCATCGTCTTTCCCTAAAATTTCTATTTCGTTGGTAGATTCTTTTACTCTGAAAAATCCCTGGGGAGCGGCGGCATAAATATAACGTGAGCTAGCTTCGCAGTTTAGAATTCGTTGGTAACTAAGGTGCGATTTCCAAGAACCCGTTGGGGAAAGTTGCCCGTAGGATACATTGGTTAAACCGCAAAAAATTGTAACTACAAGTAGAATCAGCGATTTTCGAAATACAGATGCTAATGACACTACCATTCGCTTTAATATTAATTGAATGTGTACCGTAATTCTAAGCCAAAATCCGATAAAGCAGTATAGAATCCAACCCCAGTTTTTGGGATCATTACACTCCGATTATATTTCATGGCAAGGTTGATCTTTGTGTTTACTTGATAGGTCATGGACGGAGCAATTCTAATTTGTCTCATACCAGCAGAGTAGCGGTTAACGTTTAAGTCAATTTTACGAATCGCCGTAACGTTGTCAACAACGCCCACGGTTAAATCAAAGCGGAAATCATTGGGTAAGTAAACAAATCTTCCGTTTCTTTTGAAGGGAAGGGTTAATCCAGTAACTCGATATCCGCCGGTTAATTGGAATTCATTATTCCTAATTTCGGTCATGTTGAAGTTAGCGGCAAACAGTTTAAGAACCCTCGAGCGTTTGTATTCAAATCCCATGGTCCAATTGTTTTTGGTAGTTACGTTAAGTCCGATTAAAGGATAAAACCCTTCGGTGATGGTTACTTCCGCAATTTGATGTTTAGGCGTAAAATCTTTGCCCACTTGCAATAACTCATCCGGATTATAACGCAAGTTCTGGGTATAATCTCTAATGGAATATCTTCCGTTGTAGGCGTGTTTGATGTTGATATTGCTGAAAATTTCTCCAACGGCTTTGATTTTTGTTAATCCGTTGTAGTTGATATTCCAGTTTGGTAACGGGATGCTTGGGAAAGCGCTAATTTTTGTGGAGCGAGGATCTAAGCCTGCATAGGTGGTGTAAAAGCTTCCAATTAAAACGTCTTGATGATTTTTTGAATAGCCGGCGGGATATTTAGTAATTGGGTCGATAGCGTTTGCGCCTACCCTCGGATCATTTAAGGAAAGTTCTTCAGCAACGGCATAACGATTGCCCAAGAATTGATTGAAAATTGGATTCGGATGCTCGTTGTTTAGGTTCGAGTCTTTTGCAAAATGGGTGTTAAAAAACCAGCCCGACATTGAGAAGGTTCCTGTTTGTGTTAACCCTTGGTCCACCCAATCGGTACCATCGAATTTGAATATACTTCGCGTTCCTTCCGTTATACTACGGTTTAAATCTAATCGAATACGGAAGTTTTTAATGGGCTCTACAGTAATATTTCCGGAATAGTTTTCGGTAAAATTCTGACTGTAGAAATTGGATTGTCTGCTATCGGTTTTGAGGGCACCTTGCTTCGCTAAGTCGTAGCGTAAATTGGCATTTTGAGCCCCAAATACGAACGGTAAACCGGGTTGTAGATGCGTGAAGTTATTGCCAAAATAATCGGGTTTATGAGCAAAACCGGGTAATTCCATGCCTGCTTTTTTCTGGTAATTAAGCGATGCATTTTTTAGCATACTTACAAAATTGCCAACAAATATTTTTGCGGGGTTTGCTTTTTGGACGGGTTTTCCTTTTTCTAGCGCACTGTTAAATCCGGACTCGTCTTCGGTGCCTTTTTTGGGAGGTGCAGGTGCTTTTTTAGGTTTCTCTAAATCACGAAGCCAAGGAATTTGACTGTACAACTGGGTGAAGTTAAGTTGACTGGTAATATTAATGTCTTGGCTGTTTTGAATTCGATTTCCTAAGGATTCAAACGCTGGCGGAGCTTGGTTCCATTCGTAGGCAGTGCTGTAAGTTACCGAGGTATTAATCCATCGCAACCACTTAACTTTTGAAAAGGGTAGGGTATAGGAACCCGATGCGTTTTGTGTAAATCTACTGGTTCTGCCAAATCCTTTGAATTCATTTAAAATAGAATCTCGTTTTGCTTCAGAATCAATTTTTCCATAGGGTTCCTGAATTCGGGCATTAACTTTTGCGTTGTAATTAATGGTAATGGAAGAGGTAAGAGGCAGTACAAGATTATAATTTCTTACAATGGTGAAGTTCTTATCAAATAATCGAGGATTAATTTGTTTAAAACTGTTGTTGTTTCTAGCTTGTTGCTCTCCGTACAATCGATTTAATTGCAGTTGGGTATTAAAAGAACTAGGAATTAAATTAAAATTAATATCTCGGATAAGGGCCAATTTACTGGACTTGATTTTCTTAAATGGTTTGATGTATTTGGTTGGAATTGCGTAGGAATAACCTAAGGTGGCTTGCGTGGTTTTTAGGAAATATTCCTCAATCTGTTGATTTCGTCTATAGTTATTTTGGTAGCTGTACCCGGCAACAAAATTCTTTCCACTCCAGGGCCTTAATTTGACTCCGGCGCTGCCGGCTCCAAATTTCACGTTGGCTAAATTGAAACTATACAAAGAGTTGTATTCTTCCGCAGCTTTCCGAATGGTTTCTCGTTGTTTTGCATCGGCGATACCGTTAAGGAAATACTTTAATTCTAAGTCTGGATTCAACGGAAAGTATTTAGGTCTCACATAATTTTCGGAATAACCGATGTACATGGGTATGGAAACCCCGGAGTTTTTCGGGAAGAATTTTCCCAGTTCCAAATTTGAAGAAATGTCGTAATTCAAGTTGGTACTTAAACTTCGATCGTTCAGTTTTTTATCTACATCACCAAAGCCAATGGTACGCACTGTACCGGCTAAATTTAGCATTCCTAAATCCGCCAATTGGGTTTGAATATTGGCCAACGCGGCCCAACCGCCGCTGTTATTAATGTCTTTTACGCGCAACTCGTTGAACCAAACTTCAAAGCACTTAGGTGTTTGGGAATTGTTTTTTACCCCTATCATCATAACTTTTAGGTTACTCATATCGGGTAAGCCGATGACGGAGATTTTACCTTTGGTGCTTGCGGGTCGAATAAACGGAGCCGTCATTGGCCAGCCGCTGTTTTGACGTAGAATTTTCAAATCATAAAATTCTTGCATAGCGATATCGATAAAGTTGGCATCGGGCCATACCATTTTATCGGCATTAGCCATGTTTTGCGTAACCCTTCCTCGGGTCATCGTTAGCGGGATTTCGTATTCGTAATAGTTGGAAGATAAATCTGTACCGAAGCGAATGAATGCCGCCACTTCTCCGTCCTCAACCTGGGTGCCGTTAGATTCTTCAGCATGAACGAACAGTTGTAGGCGTTTATAATTTCGTACGTCGTAACTGCTTGTTTTAAAGGCCGCCCGTGCGTCACCGCCTTTTAGATCACACACTTGCACCGAAAGCGATTGTTCATTTTCCTGCACCATGCCTAAGGAAGCCATGTTTTGCACGCGTTCTACTCCGGGTGGAACTTTATAAGCGATGGGTGCCCGTTTACTGTTTTCTTCAACGTTAACGGTGCTTACTACAAATTTGGTCCCATCATTGGGGTCTATAGGTACTACCACTCCTGGTGTTTTCAAAGAGTTGGTATACCGTCTCCAATCGGCGCGCACCATATTGATGTAGCCCATTCGCAAAATAGCAGAATCGTTGAACCCGCGCATAATCATACGCATGAATCGAATACTCTTAAAATCGGAAATATTACCAACGGCTTTTTCAAATTCACGAATTGGAATTTTTAATTGATACCAAACAATCTCCGCATCTTTTCCATTTCTTAGGGTAACATTATTTCGTACAATATCAGCCACATAATTTCGGCCAATTTGCATCTCGTTGGCATTGATTTTAATTTTATATTGGTAGTAGTCTTCGTTTTGGTTTAGGGTAAAATCACGATTTACATCTTCATCGCTGGGTACGATGGTGCTGGATTTCGGCATGTCCGAATATCTTCCTGTAAGTTTATCGGTGCTGGAATTACCCTGCAATCCCATGAATTTCTTGTATCGACCAATGATGTCCGCATCTGCTACTGTGTAACTTTCTTCCAAATAGTGGACGAAATTATCGTTGGAAGGATCTGCGAAAGCCGATTGATAGAGTTTAGAATTTGTACCAAAATTTAACGCTAATTGTTTCAAATACACGCTATCAAAATGTCCGCGTTCTTGAATATCGCTCATGCCATCCAACCCTAGATCTTGATTACCAATGGCGGTACTTTGATTATCAAATGCGTAATTGATTTGTGGTGCTTCAGGAACAAAAGCGTAAGCGGTGGTATCCGATTGCTGTGCAGGTGCATTGGGGTCTGGTAACCCATTTTCAAATGATTTTCTGCGGTCTGGTAAAATATCTTCGCTTACACTACCTAAGTGTAGTAGTAATTCTCCATTTAGATTTTTGTTGTAATAGAAAGGATCGTACATCCATATTTCTATGTAATCAATGTTGGTTCCCTCAAAGTCGTTTTGATCCACCCTACGCATTACACCCGCCCAGCTTTTAGTGGGGTCAAGTAATTCGCCATTCGCATTAATTTCGGTAGGTTTGCTGTTGAAGTTATACATCCCTCGGTCTTTGGGACGAAACACCAAATCTAAGGTTGGTAAAATTGTGGGGGATCCTGGAGGGAAATTACGTTGCGGAAAAACCTCACGCTGGTCTACCTGACGCATGTAAGGATTACTCAAAATAGCATCCACCTTGGTTTTGATATTATCGGGCATATCGTTATTCCGATAAAATAATTGGTCTATGCTATAAAAACTTAAACTTGCATGGTGGTTTAACCACTCTAATTTGTTGGTTGATTTGGTGTCTTCAAAAAACTGAGGTTGTTTCTGAGGAATAGAGGCTACTACCCAGTTGTTTACGGTTTTAAAATCGTTGGGTAATTCGGCATTTTCAAAATCTTCTAAATTAGAAACCCCGCGATTATCCCCTTGCGAACGGTGATTGTGGGGGACAATTTTAGCTACTTCGGCGTAGGCAGTGATGCTGGATATTTCTTTGGTTTCTAAAAATGGCAATTTATCTACCAATTTGGTGATAAACCTCGATTTACTGCTGTAAGAAATATCGGCACCAAAAATGGTATTTAACAGAGGTTCTTCGTTAAAGTTGGTTTTGGTGGTAATGGGGCGCTCGTACATGTGCAGTGCTGTACCGCCAATCATTAATTTTTTGTTGAACTTGTGTTCGATTCTTCCCCCCAATAAGGTTTTTTGTTGTATATTAAAGAAGCTCTGTCCGTCTGCACTTGCCCTAATTTCAGCTCCTCCCTGCAACAATCCTTGGTTCAATATTTTTACTCTACCCAAAGCATAATCTACTTGATAGTCAGTGCCTTCGGTTAAGGGTCTTCCGTTAGCGGTAACGCGCACCGAACCCCGTTGTAAGTTAGTTGTTCCTAGGAACAATTCAGCGCCATTGGCTCCTTTATAACTTCCTTTTAAAAAGAATTTATTGTGTTTTACATCTTGTTGGGCCAACCATTTGGTAGAATCGTACAAGGCATCGTAGCAATAAAAATCGGCCAAATCGTTGCTTCCGTCAAATTTCTCTCGAAGATCATCCCCAAACGGCTCCACCATGGGGAAAATGATTCTTGCATGCTGTAAATTGATGGTAGTACCTTCAATAGCATCGAAAATACCATCGGGTTTTGCTTCTTGCTGACGGTTTAATTTATCCATTCCCAGTACACGAATCAACGGGATACCTCCAGCTAACTTGGGTAAGGGTTTGTTGCCTACGGGTATATAATCATAATCACCTCCTGTGGAGTCATCGGCATAAATAACATTAAACTTGAAGTCTTCCAAGGAAAGGGAATAGGTGTTCAATGCATAAATGTTCTTCATCATCAATCGCCAAATGGGTAAACGCGTGCGGATGGTGTTACCTTTCAGCATTTTCAAGAACATTAATTTCTGATTACCAGGAGCTACATCGCGGCTAAATTCCCCTACTTGGTAAGTGTTCCCGTTATAGGTATATTCAAAAGCAACCGCTAAAATTTCGTCATTGTTTAACGGCTGGTTTAGCGAAATATACCCCAATTGATTGTTAACGCTGTATTCTTGGGTAGTTAATTGCCTTGCGTTATTTAATAT
>CANGWH010000054.1 GCA_947457565.1 Flavobacteriales bacterium | reverse complement strand
TATAAGTGCGGGTGGCGTTGACAGTGGTCTGCGCTGCAGAGCCATCTCCCACCGTCCAGTTGTAAGCTTTTAAGCTGCCGGTTGGGATCGTGGTGGTAGAGGTGTAGGTGAACGCGTTGCCCTTGTAACACTGAGAGTCGTTGTTGATGGTAAAGTTGGGTACCGTTTGGGGGTGTACTACCACCAACTGGGATACCGTGTCTTTACAATCGTAGTTCGATGTGGTGCGTAGGGTTACCGTGTAGCTGCCATACGTAGCGTATTTGCGGGTGGCGTTAGCCGTGGTTTGCGCAGTTGACCCGTCTCCCACCGTCCAGTTGTAAGCCTTTAAGCTGCCAGTTGGGATACTCGAAGTAGATGTATAAGTAAACGCATTGCCTTTGTAACACTGGGAATCGTTGTTGATGGTAAACCGAGCAATGGCCTGCGGATGAACCGCTACAATTCTATCCAATGAATCTACACAACCGTACGAAGTTGTTGCCAATAATCGCACCGATTTATTTCCGTGAGAGTTAAAGGCAAAAGAAGGATTGGCATTTGCCGATTGTCCTTGGGTCGAAAACTTCCATAAATAGCTCAACGTTCCACTAGGAACCGAAGAATTATTGGTGAACGAGAAATTATTACCTTTTAAACATTGACTGTCGTTCGAAGTAATTGTAAAATCAGCATTGGGCTCGGGTCTTACCGAAACCCATCTAAATCCAGTATCGGTACAACCTAAATTACTCTCTGCATACAATACCACTTTATATACACCGGTATCGTCATAGGTTTGTCTTGCATTGGTTCTAACCGCGGAATACCCATTACCAAATGCCCAACGGTAACGCACAATCGTGGCGTTAGCAACCGTGGTGCTGTTAGTGAAAATAAAATTATGAGAGGCAAAACACTGAATACTATCATTGATGGCAAAAGTTACCAAAGGCTGTGCATGTACTACAACTGTTCTAGAAACGGTATCGGTACATCCTGAATCGGACGTCGTTGTTAGCACTACTTTATAGGTTCCAGCAGTCGAGTAAACCTTCGTTGGACTAGTAACTACCGAACTGCTAGCATCGGCAAAATTCCAAGAATACGTAAGTGCACCCTTGGTTATTGTAGAAGCATTCGTAAAGGTATAACTATTGCCCGTTAAACATTGTTTTTGAGCATTGAAACTGAAGGCTGGCGTTGATTGATAATTGGTATGAACCCATTTACCCATCGTATCCACACATCCTTTGTCCGTTGTAGTTGTAAGTCTAACGCGGAATTTATTTACGGTAGCATAGGTGCGAGAGGCGTTGGCCGATGTTTGGGCCGATGAGCCATCGCCTACATTCCAAGAGCTGCTGAAATTACCTAAGGTAACCAAAGACTGATTGGTAAACTGGAAACTATTTCCACGGATACATTGAGAGTAATCGTTAATCCCAAAAGCTATCTGCGTCTGGGGATGAACAATTACGGCTTGCGTTAAAGAATCAAAACAATTTTGGTCCGATTTTGTGATTAATTTCACTGAATATGTGCCATGATTGGCATACACCCGCGCTGCATCGCGCGTAGTCTGAACCGCCGATCCATCACCCACTATCCATTGATTGCCGATGGTTCCATTGCTTATCGTACTATTGTTGGTAAACGTATAGCTATTACCTGTTAAACATTGTTGTGCTGTATTAATTGTATAAGATAGCGAAGCTTGGGGATGCACCACTACGGTTTGTTTGGCCGAATCGATACAATTTCCGTTACTTTTTACGATTAATCTAACGGAATATGAACCTTTCGCTCCATACACTCTACTAAAATCTTCGGTGGTTGCCAGCGCTGAATTATCTCCCGCGGTCCATTGATACGTTAACGTACCGTAAGGAATGGATGATTGATTATCGAATTGGAAATTATTAACCGATAAACACTGTTTATCATTATTAATATTAAATGATGCCGTTGGTTCGGGGTAAACGGTAATGACTTTAGAAAGCGTATCCACGCAACCTTTATCCGTGGTATTGGTTAACAGCACCGTATACTTCTGATCACTTGTGTAGGTTTTTCCAGTGATGGCAGAATTAGAAACCAAGGCAGAACCATCGCCTAAATTCCAATCGTACGAGTATGAACCAGAACTAACCGTAGACGTGTTGGTGAAATTAAAACTATGAGAATCGAAACACTGACCCAAGCTGTTATTGGTAAATGAAATCACCGTTTGGGGGTGGACCACTATATTTTTCGAAGTGGTATCCTTACAATTATTGTTGGTTACAGTGGCTAATTTTACAGGGAAGGTCCCTACACCATTATAGGTATGGGAAGCATCGGTACTGGTAGCGGTAGTGCCATCACCAAACATCCACAGATAGGTTAATGAACCTGCGGAAAACGTAGATTGATTTTTATAGGTGAAACTATTACCACGCAAACATTGGTTGTCTATCGAAGTAATATCGAAGTCCACCGCATCGGCTTGGGGGTACACCGTTACATTTTTTGTAATACTATCTTTACATCCGCCGTTGGTAGTTACCATTAATTCCACATCATAATTACCAATTCCGGTGTATTTATGTGAGGCATTTAAAGTTAATTTATTCGAACTTAAATCCCCCAATTCCCATCTGCTGCTGTAGGTGCCAAAAGCCAACGCGGTTGCATTGGTAAATACAAACTGATTGCCTTTGTAACACTGATCCGAATCGTTAAAGCTAAATCGAGCATCGGGCTCTGGAAATACATAAGCCATGTGAGAGAAGGTATCTACACAACCTTGATCGGTGGTTGACTTTAAAATTACTTTATAGAAGTTGGCAACAGAATAGGTTTTATTCGTCACATCCGTAGAGGTAGCCGATGTACCATCCCCAAAATCCCATTCATAGGTCAACGTTCTAGGTGAAACCACAGAAGATGTATTGGTATATTCCATGGAATGCACGCTGAAACACTGATCCTTATCCGCAACTGTAAACGAAGGACTTGCCTGCGGATAAACCGTAACCACTTGGTCAATGGCAGCGGTGCAACCGCCGTTAGTGGTAACCTCAAGACGCACGGTATAATCTCCATCGGCAGTGTAGATTCTGGAAGCATTTTTAGTTATTTGAGCCGTACTTCCGTCCCCAACGGTCCAATTACTGTTGTAACTACCAAATAGTAATGACGTAGTATTGGTATAGTTAAATAGGTTACCGGTTAAACATTGTTTATCATTATTGATAGTAAAGTTGGCGGTTGGCTCGGGGTAAACGGTGATGGATTTGCGCAAAGAATCAATACATCCATTGTCTGTGGTTGTTTCCAACTTCACTGAATACACAGCGGGTAAGGCATAGGTTTTCGCAGTTACATCGGTGGTGGTAGCGGTGCTAGCATCCCCAAAATTCCACGAAGAAGCATACGTTCCGCCGGGCGATACCACGGAAGATGTATTGGTGAAATCAAATGTATGTACATCAAAACACTGACCTGCATTATTGATATCAAAACCAATGGCCGTTTGTGGGAATACCGTTACCTGATCGTCGGCGGTATCCTTACACCCTTGGTTACTGGTAGCCAACAATCGAACATCGTAGGTTCCTGCAGCAGCATAAGTTCTTGATCCATTGGTGGCAGTTTGGGTAGCCGAAGCATCGCCAACATTCCATTGGTAAGATAAGGTTCCAGCGGTAATGGTACTACCGTTGGAGAAAGTGAAAGTATTTCCTGTTTTACATTGTTCATCATCGTTAATGCTAAAGGATGCTAAAGGATGCGGATGAACTTCAATATTCTTCGAAAGTGTATCAATACAACCATTATCCGTAGTGGTAATCAATCGAACAGTATAGGGATTTATTAGATTATACCGTTTCGCAGAAATACTGGTAGAGGTTGCAGTAGTACCATCGCCCAAGTTCCAATCGTAGGTTAATGTTCCTCCTGGTGCTGTAACTGCAGAGGTATTGGTAAAGCTGTAATCGTTCAAATACAAACACTGATTGGCCGAATTAACATTAAACCCAACATTAGTCTGGGGATAAACGGTGACTGGCATATCAGAAGTATCTCTACAATTTTGGTTACTAATAGTAATTAATCGAACCGTGTACGTATTGGCTACAGTATATACTCTGGTAGCATCGGTGGTGGTTTGGGTTGTGGATCCGTCGCCTGGCAACCATTGATACGTAAGCGGCGTATTACCGGTAATAGTTGAGCCGTTAGTGAAATTATACTTATTGGCCTTCAAACACTGTAAATCATCATTAATGGTAAACGAAGCAACAGGATTGTAATGCACAAATACTGTTTTTCTTACAGAATCGATACAGCCAAAATTGGTAGTGGTCTGCAACTTTACCGAGTAACTCTTCACCGTTGCATAAATCACATCATTTACATTGGTAGTTGTCTCAGTTCTACCATCACCCAACTGCCAATCGGAAGTAAAGGTTCCACCAGGGGTTCCAACCACCGAAGTATTGGTAAAATTGAATTTATTATTACGAATACATTGGTTTACCGAGTTGATAGAAAAGTTAGCCGATGTTTGTGGATCTACGGTCAAAGGCAATGTTGCGGTGTCTTTACATCCAAAGTTACTGGTGCTTATCAATCGAGGATTGAAGGTACCCGCGCTGGCATAGGTATGAGTAGCGTCTTGGGTAGTCTTGTTGGCCGATCCATCCCCCATTTGCCAAACATAACTAAGCGTACCACTTACAATAGAAGAAGCATTGGTAAAGGCATAGGCATTTCCTGTTAAACATTGCTTGTTATCGTCTATGGTAAACGAAGGCGTGGCTTGCGGGTGAATAGTAATGTCTTTCGTAATCGAATCCTTGCAGGTACCGTTGGTTGTTACCACTAACTTAATGGTGAAGGTTCCATGGGTTGTATATTTATAGGATGCATTGGTATTGGTTTGTTTGGCGGAACCTTCGCCCAAATACCAAACTGAGGTATAGGTACCGGTAGGCAATTGGGTGGTATTGGTTAAGTTGGCGACATTCCCTTTTAAACACTGACTCAAACTATTCGCGGTGAATTCGGCTTTAGGCTCTGGATACACTGTTACTGCTTGGGTAATCGAATCCAAACATCCTTCGTTGGTGGTGGTTCTTAGGGTTACGTTATATACTCCATGGGCAGCATATACTTTATCTACCACATCGGTAGTTATTGCGTTGGAACCATCGCCCAATCGCCAGAAATACGATAACGTTAATGGATTATCTACAGTAGAGGTATTGGTAAAAGAAACTTTATTCACACTAAAGCACTGACCTGCGGGAGCAGAAATGGTAAAGGCTGGCGTAGCTTGTTTATACACCGTCATGTTTTTAGTAACCGAATCCTTACAACCGCCGTTGGTAACTACCACAAGCTTCGCATTGTACGATCCTACCGCTCCGTAAGACTTAGTACCGTTTAATCCTGTTGATTTAGACGATGGTGCATCTCCGTAAAACCATGTTTGGTTGAAAGTTCCCGTTGCAACCGTAGATTGGTTTGTAAAATTAAATTGGTTGTTTCGAATACACTGATCACTATCGTTATATGAATACTTCGCTTTGGGTTCTGGGTAAATAGTTACCAGTTTCCGCAGTGTATCCACACAATTTTGTGATGTTGTAGAAGTTAATTTGATGTAATAATTACCATGGGTTGAATAGGTTTTATTGGTAATATCGGTGGTTGAAGCTGTTGTGCCATCGCCAAAACTCCAGGCATAGGATAATGTTAACGGACTTACTACCGATGAATTATTGGTGATATTAACTACGTGCTGATTGAAGCATCGTTGATCATTAGCTATGGTAAAATCTAAATTTGCCTTGGGTCTAACGGTAACCGTCTCGGAATATACATCGGAACAACCGCCCGTTGATGTAACCGTTAAGGTAACGGTATACGTCCCAGCAGTTGTGTACACATGACTTGGATTGGCCGATGTCTTTAATGCCGATCCATCGCCCATGTTCCAAGAATACGTCATGGTACTTGGACTGCCTACCGAAGAAGTATTGGTAAACTGGAAATTATTGCCCGTTAGACACTGATCGTTATTATTAATGGTATAGCCTGCGGTAGGTTCAGGGTGTATGGTAAGGGTTTTCGAAAAAGAATCTTTACAGCTATTATTGGTAGTTGTAATTAACTTAACTGTATAGGTTCCAGTATTGGTATAGGTTTTACCGGTGACATCGGTGGTTGAAGCAGTACTTCCATCACCCAATCGCCAGAAATTGGTGTAAGTACCCGTTCCCGGTGTTTGGATGGTTGATTTATCCGTAAGATTCACCGAATGTCCATCAAAACACTGTGAGTTTGCATTGATATCAAAAGCCACTGTAGTTTGGGGATAAACCGTTACCTGATCGTCTGCCGTATCCTTACAACCCTTAACCGAGGTTGATATTAATCGAATGTTGTAGGTATTTGCTACTGAATACGATTTCGTTGGACTGGCCGTTGATGAAATCGCACTGCCGTCCCCAAAATTCCATGCATGGGACAATGCGGTAGCGCCCGCAATTGTGGAGGTATTGGAGAATGTGAAACTATTACCTGTACGACATAAAGCGGCGGCCGATTTGGTGAAGGTTGCCACCGGATTGGGATGAACCGCGATACTGCGACTGGCCGTATCCTTACAACCGTTGGCCGATTCGGTAAATAGTTTTACGGTATATGATTGAATACTTGAGTAAAACTTATCTGTGATATTGGTGGTAGTTGCGGTATTGCCGTCGCCCAAATCCCAAGAAAAACTCAAAGGACTTCCCGGAGCCGCAATTCCGGAGGTATTGTTAAAGGTAAACTTATTGCTAGCATCGCACTGATCAACTTGGTTTACCGTAAATACAGCGTTGGCTTGGGGGTAAACGGTTAGATTTACCGATGCCGTATCCTTACAATTATTATTGGAAGTGGTGATAAACCTTGCCGTGTAATTATTTGCATTGGAATAACTGTGTTTCGGATTTTGGGTGGTTGCTGTTGTTGCATCGCCAAAATTCCATGCATAACTCAGGGTGCCGGTACTAATGGTAGCCGTACCCGTGAAATTAAATTCATTGCCTTTTTTACACAAAGCAGAATTATCTACCGATGCTGAAATAGCGCTAACTTGAGGATATACCTTTAACGATTTCGTGTTGCTGTCTTTACACCCAAAGGTGGAGGTGGCTATTAATTTAACCGAATAATTGCCATCCACAGTGTATTTTCTACTTGAATTGGTAGTAATTGCTGTTGGCGAACCATCACCAAAATTCCAGAGATAGCTTAATGTTCCGCTACTTATACCCGATGCGTTGGTGAAATTGAAATTATTTCCTTTGAAACACTGATTTAAATTATTTACAGCATAGGCAACGGTTGGTTGGGGACGAACAAACACCGTATAACTTTCCGTATCAACACAACCACTATCGTTGGTTATGGTTAATACTACTTTAAATGTATTGGCCGAGGTGTAGGACTTGGTTACGGTATTTCCGGAACCTAGAGCGCTGCCGTCACCAAAATTCCAAGACGCGGAATAATTTGAGGTAATGGCATTACCGGTAAAGCTAAAGTCGTAGGAATTACCTGATAAACATTGGGAACGATCACTGCTAAGGGTAACTGAAGTTAACGGCAATGGATTCAAAGAAATCCGTACCTGGAATATCGAGTCACATCCTTGGTAACCGATAGCCGAATCGGTATATAATCCCGAGGAAGTAACTTTTCTACCCGTATTCAGCGTGTAGGAAGTACCGCACTTCGAAATAAATTTCGACGGCCCGTTTACTGTACACTGCGCATATACCCCATTAAAAAAGAACAAAATTCCTAAAAAAAGAACGGTCTGTTTTTTCCTAATTTGTACTCGATTGTTAAGTTTAATTTTCATGAAAATAGATATTCCCCGACGATAGCAAACTTCGGTAACTTTTTTCAATCATACAATGCACCAAATGTGAATTTACTATAAATACCAAAGATTTGGGATATTGCACGAAATCGCACAAAAAGTGCCTTAAATCGTACTATTAATTGAAAAAAAATTGGTTATGTTTGTTAGCAAAATTGAAGTTCATTACTCAAACCCCTTATGCATATTAAATTAAATACCATTAATTCGCTAAAAACCGTAGTTTTTGGAGCTATGTTTTTAACTGCTTGGGGCACTCTTGAAGCACAGATACCTACTTTTAGACAACAATACACGCAGAGAATCAATGCAAATCCAGCTATGATTGGCATGGGTGTATATAATGGTGGACAAATGGGCAGGGCCGCTATGACAACAAGAGCTCAGTGGTTGAGCCAAGAAGGTCGACTATTAACCCAATCCGCGGGGTATGATTCAAAAATAAAAAACACCATGGCCAGTTGGGCCGCGGGAATTACCGCTACTGATTTATATTCAGGAATGGCTGGCAGTGCGAAATATTCTCATTTTATTGGATCTGCTGCATACGCTTATGAAATACCGGGCAGAAAAGTGAGTGCCCGTTTCGGACTAATCACTCAATTCTCCAATTATAGTTTTGGTACCGGTAGATATACCTGGGAAGACCAAGTAGATCAAAACTTCACCGGATTCATTTTGCCAACGCAAGAGCCCAATTCAACCTTGGTAAGAAATGCTTTCCATGTGGGTGCAGGTGCTATGTTGTACAACGATAAATTCTATTCGGGATTGAGCGTTTATAATTTAAACCAGCCAGACATTGCCATTATCCCGGGCAGCGAATCCAAGTTGCTAACAAAATACCAATTCATTGCGGGTTATGTATTGGATAATGTACTAGAAAATGCGACAATCACCCCTCACCTGCTGGTAATGCAGCAAGAAGGATTAAACAGCAGCACAATAAATGCACTGTTTACAATCAATAATTTACAATTTTCTACGGGTGTGCAACGTACTCAATGGTACGATAAACGCAATGTGGCAATGACCAATTATGTTGGTTATCATTACGGCAAAATTAACATAGGCTATAGTTTGGATTGGAACCTAACTTATTCCACCGGTGCTATCCCTATGACCCATGAAATCTCCTTAGTTTGGTTCACTAATGCTGCTGAACCCAAACGAAAGATGCACCAAGCCCATCTCCCAGAATTTTAATCGTACGAATTCTTTTTACGCCTATTATTTTTGTTTTCGCAATTCTTCTTTATGGAGAATTTGAATTAACTAGTACGTATTCAATAAAGGTATCTTAAGTTTTATCTAATTATTTAACCATAACACATATCATTCAATTGTGTGTCTTGAGATTAATTCATCTATGGGTAGCGTAAATACAAGCAAGGAGTAGTGATGGTTTAGGTTCTACCTAAAACTTGGTACTCGCTACGCCAACTTTTAAAAACAAAAGAGGTTCCCCCTACGCAATTAAGGAGGTAAATCTGACCCAGTAGAAAAATCTAAAAAAGACGGAAATCCCGGATAAAAGAGTACCTGTTGATTATTGACTCAAATTAATATTTAACCCTACGCCTAAAACCTCTTTGAACTGCATTTTAGCGGTATATTTATCAATTTGACCGTCACCATCCATGTCTACCCCAATTTTAATATCATCATCATATTTCATGTGGATATTGATATTTGCAGCGATGTATTCGTTCAACTGGATCGATATTGTGTTTTGCCAGTCTATGTCTATGTTTTCTGGATTATTCAAGTAATTAGTAAAGAGTTCCAAACGAGATTGTACTCCAAGATTTTTGATGATTCTCGGATTTCTATATTGAACCAACATATACCCCCCGAATTCACTTCTAATTTGCTTGCCTGGTGTAAGTAAATCTCCAGTTAGTTCGTCGTAAACGGCCGCTTGAACACCATATGCACCCTGATCAGCAAGTCGTTGATCATTAACCACCGTACTTTTCAAGGTTCCAAGACCTAAGAACACGTCCAATTTATTATTAGGCACATAGTTAAATCCTAATGCTGTTTCGGCATACAGTGGTGCTAACATTTTTGAAATTGGCAATGAATCGCCAATCATTTCGTAACCGGGTTGAAACTGGGTAGCGGGATTAAATAATAATGAATAAAACAATGATTTCGAAGCACGTTTACCATATTTCGAAGAAATGGCAAAGGCATCGTCCGTTTTGTTCCAACCTGGCACCGATTGCTGATTCATCAAACCGTAGCTCATGTCGATTTGAGTTTGCCAGTTCGTAGTTGCGTTGGTGAACGTCAACACTGCATTTAATACGGTAGCAACTGACACGGAGGATTGTCCACCACCCTGCCAATACATAAAGCTGTTTTGATTGGTATTAACCGTAGAAGTTCCTTGAAACGCCCAAATTCCAGTAGTATCTTTATTGCGTCTTTTTTTGGATAGGGAAAGTGAATCCGATACAGGCAAGGTATCAGCGGTTGCAGGATAGCCTATTGAATCGTCGGCAGTAATTGCCAAGGATTGGTTATACCCCTTATGCCCATTCACCGTATCTGCCGATAACCATTGACAGCATCCCAAAATAACAAGGAATAAAATCGAAACTTGTAAAACCTTTCTCATTACTACTACAATGATACTCGAAAATAATCGATTATCAAGAGTGAACTATAGTGGGAATCTTACTAAATAATTATCGATTATGCACCGGCTTGTTTCAACAACATGAAATGGGATCGAACGGCATGCAACATCGTAGGGAATTCGTGGTACATCACATTAAATTCGGCACAAGTTTCCTTTACTATTTTATTTAATTTCGGATAATGAATGTGCGAAATTTTGGGGAATAAATGGTGTTCAACTTGGAAGTTCAATCCGCCCAAGTACCAAGCTAATACCTTACTTTTGGTACCGAAATTGGCGGTAGTGCTCAATTGGTGTGTTGCCCAATCATTTTCAATATTAATACCGTCGGGATTCGACTGCACAAAATCCATTCCTTCCACAATATGGGCTAACTGAAACACCATAGTGATTACCAATCCTGTGGTTAGGGCTAGTACTAAATACCCAATTAGCGTATTGCTTAACCCTGTGAAATAAATAGGAAGTCCTAAAAAAATACACAAGTAACCTAATTTTGCTACCCAGAAAACAATATGGTCTTTCGCAGTGAACTTATCGCGCATTGGTCTGTCACCAATTTTACCTGTAACATATTTACTAAAATCTTGGTAATAAATCCAAGCTAAATAAGTAATACAGTACAACAACCAACCATAGATAAACTGAAATTTATGGAACCAGTATTTTGGTTGATGGTTATTAACACGCATGTAGGGAGAAACATCGATATCCTCATCGGCACCTTCAATATTGGTAAAAGAATGATGCGCAACATTGTGTTTTTGTACCCAAAAGAATGCGTTACCACCCAACATATTTAGCGAGTATGCCATCATATCATTTACCCATTTTTTGGAGGAGTAACTGCCGTGAGCACCATCGTGCATTACATTAAAACCAATACCAGCAAAGGTAACACCCATCAGCACGCACAATCCCAATGAAAGCCAATTGTTCGCGGGGGTGAAAAACACCAAAACTGTATAAAAGCCAGCCAATGCTACAAAAAGTATGATTGTTTTAAGGTATAACCGCCAATTGCCTGTAGGTTTAAGATTGTTTTCAGTGAAGTAATTATCAATTCTATTGCGTAAGGTTGAAAAAAACTGCGCGTTTCTACCTTCAAATCTAATTTGACTCATGCCTTACAAAAGTAGGGTTTTTAAATCGTGAATAAAATGCCTTTTACCACTATTTTGTTTAATTAAACGGATAAAAACGACTCTAGTTCCACTATTGAATTTGCACCAAGCGCGTGATTTGTTGATTCCCAATTTGGCAACGCAGATAATAAATCCCGGGCGTTCTGGGCGTTGATAAGGGGTATTGAAAACTATTATTTTGGGAGTCTATTAACTCCATTGGATTGTCAATAGTAATAGGATTCCCGATAGTTTTACCTAGCGGATCTAACCAAGAAAATGTAATACTGTTTGATTCTAGACTTCCATACAATTCTGCCCGTACGGTATTCGAGAGTTTGCCTGGATTGGGGAAGACGTGTAAATCCGCAAATCTCTGGGAAGTCCAATCGCGGGCATTTAATATGTTTTTAACTGAATTGAATTGACAGGTTAACAAGCCAAACCCATGCGTAGCGAGGGCTACGGTGCCATCAACTTCGCGCGTATCCACCATAGTACAGACCATGTTCCCCAATTCACCCGTAGCTTGTTGCACCCATACCGTTGCAGGCCCTTGCAGGGTATCTGTAGCGTACAAACCCACACTGGTAGCTGCAAAATAAATCATCCCATCCTTCACGGGGAGCATACTCACCCACCGAACGCTGGGACCATCGCCTAAACCGGTGGCAAATTGTTCTAAATTCCCAGCCACTTTGGTGTATGTTTTTCCGGCATCTTCGCTCAGCCAGATACTATAAACCCCATAATTGGTATAACTCACCAAGAAACGATCCGCATTCGTTGGATCTACAGCAATACATCCAACATAGCCATTCGGTAAACCCGGAATTGTTATATCTACAGGTTTTCTTACACCCGTATGGGCAGAATCTAATCTGTATAAACGTTTTAAAGAGGAACCATAATACACTCTGTTAGCGGGTTTTGTGCTCACCCCGATGGCCGTAACCCATTCGTTACGCAACGGAATGGAATCGGGAAACATGGTCCAACCTAAACTGATGGAATCGGCACTGTTATCCAAAGGAATTTGGTCCAACGCATTGTTTCTCCAGAGGTATTTACCGCCGGCCAAGTACATGATGTTACTGTTATTGGGATCCAATACATAGGGGTTGATAAATAAATATTTAGCTCCCCCGATAGGATCTACTCTGCGGAATTTGGTTCGGTTTCCTTGTGCGTCGATTTCGGCCTTTAACATCCTTCCCTGTTGCTTGGAAAAATAAAAGGTCTTACCGCCGTTGGCTATGGCACAATAAGAACCATCCCCGGGATACACCGTTTTCCAATCGGCATCGCCTGCGTTGGACGTGGTAAGTATTTGATTATTGTCTTGAGCACCGGCCACCAAAACGGAAGAATTTGCGGTTGTATGGTCTAGGGCCACCGAATAAAACTGGGTGGTTAGGTACCCGTTGTTGAGTGATTCCCAAACAATACTATCGGCTAATCGATTATTGCAACGAAACAGTCCACCATCGTTAGCATTAATAAATGCGTTGGGATCATTGGGATAAAACACCAAATTGTGTTGGTCTGGGTGATGGTTGGGCCAAGCGTCGAAAAAGAACGGCGAAGCACTGCGAACCCCAGGTTTTATACCTTTTAGGTACCCTCCAATCATCGAAAATTGAATGGAATCGGCAAAAGCCAACTGGGTTCTGTAGAGGTTAGTTCCTCCCAAATACACACAATTGGAATCGCCCGGTTGCACCTTAACCAGCATATCGTACGACCCCTGAACATTCCAATTATCAAATAAGCCTTTTCCTTCGGGTAAGTATTTCGTTAAATCCTCCCAAATTCCACTGTCTTTGGAGCCGTCACCGGTAAGATAGGTATAACGCCACAAGGTATTCCATTCTACATCGCCCCGAAAATTGGTAAACTTCTTACCAAAATCATCGGTATTAGCTAAAAAATACACCCGATTTTCGTTATTGGGATCCACGCCGATTACAATACGATTGAAATTCTTACCAAAATTAGCAGGGGTAATATTCACCGGCACCCCGTTGTTGTTGGCCCTGTACATTCCCTTTTTACTCCCATCCGAGCTGGATGTAGCATAGACAATCCCTTGTGATGTTACTGCCACATCGGTAAAATAGCCACAGCCCGATAGCCAAGATTTCCAGGTTCTACCGGAATCTAAGGAATGCATAACATTTTGATAATTGGCCGAATAGATTTCTAATTGATTGGCCGAAGCCGTTGGATCCAAGGCAAGATTCCACACCAACTGCCAGTGAATACTAAAGGTATGAGCATTCCCGGAGGTGGTGCTTTCGAGCGAATTCCAGGTATTACCGTTATCGTACGAAATAAAGAGTCCATCGCCGAGATAATAAGCTCCTTTGGCCGATGCACTCTGTCCGTATGCCTCGCCACTACCACAAATCCAAACATTGCCTCTACCCTGTCGGCTGTCTTGAACCAAACAAGTTGCCGATCTCAATTGATCTTTTTCTTGTACTGTTTTCCATGATTTCCCCCCGTCTTCGCTGAGCCAAATTCCTCCTGAAACAGAACCCGCGAGAATCCGCTGAGGATTTTGAATATCGATCCCCAATGCACGCGTTCTACCACCGATGTAAAAGGGCCCACGGTGTTTCCAGTTGGTAGTTCTCCGCTGGGTTATCGCATCCGATGATTTGGGTAAAGTGGAGGCATAGGTTAATTCTTTGTACCTAATATTCGTTGGTATTTTTCCAGTATTGGGATCTGCAAATTGCTTGAATTCTTGTTGAAGTCGAGATCCCGCATTAAACTCTTGGGCTGAACTTTGCGTCTGCCCGGATAAAGATGATTCCAGTAGTACTATGCTGAATATAGCTATGCTAATTTTTTTAAAAATGGCAGGGAACATGGTTGTTTTTTATAAATATTAATATCAGTTTTTAAATTTTTCTTGGGTTTTATTTGATAAGAATATACGCAATTTATTTCATATTTCCAAATAAATACATCAGTTATCCGCAGGCAACGAACTGCCAAGGGGTTTATTTTTTTTAGATGAAAAAACCGTGGAGATCATCATAATTAAAATGGACATCACCACCACTTGGGTAATAAAGCCTTTTGAAATTTGGGGGATCACCAAGGTGAGGGGAATGGACATAAACAGCAACAAAGTTATTAATCCTCGGGGAGCGATAAACAAATATGGGAACCAGGGTAATTTGAGGATCCATAATAATAGGGCTCTAAAAAATACGATGGCCATTACCACAACGGATGCTAGCAAAGCGGTATTGGGATTGAACAACTCTTGTATATTTAGGGTATAACCAAATAACAAAAAGAAACTTACCCGGATTACGAATGTTAGCTCGGCGATGATTTCTTCGAGTTTTTTAACCTCGGTTAGGAGTCGTTGAGGATTCAATTTAAATCGATTCAATTGTTGTGCAAATTTCTCTGCATTGGCTAAAAATAGGCCCATCACAAGAACTAGGATAAGTGCCGAAAGGTGAAAATGTTTGGCCACGGCATACATAATGAGCATCACGGCAATGATGGGTATGAATCGAATTTTGTGTTTCAGGTTATTGAGTAAAAACACCAAAACCGCAGTCCCTAAAATACTAATGATTAAACTGAAAAAAATCTGTAAAATAAAATTGACTCCGGACATAAAGGTAATTTTTTCATTTAACAGAAAAAAATTAAACAATAGCACACCGATGATGTCGCTAAAGCTGCTTTCAAAAACTATAAAACTGGATTGTTCTTTGGAAAACAACCGAGCGGTAGGTACGGCGATTGCGCTTGAGATTACAG
>CANGWH010000053.1 GCA_947457565.1 Flavobacteriales bacterium | reverse complement strand
TACCAGCAACTTTGATTAAAGGTTTGGGAGTAGTTAGGGTATGCGGGCGCATTCTTTTGCCCATGCCGGCCATCGGGATAATCAGTTTCATCAGGGATTAAGCAATTGTTAACGAGGTGCAAAGATACTAAAACCCAAGTAAATCATACTTTAAAGGGATTAAGGATTTATTACTGGAACGTTTACTTTGTTAGTTAGGGTTGTTTTCCTGTGGATCCGTAACCGCCTTCGCCGCGGTCGGTAGAATTGAGGGAATCCGTGATTGTCCAATGGATTGTTTCGTGCTTGGCAATAATCATTTGTGCGATTCGTTCTCCATCGTGTATGGTGAAGGGTTGATCGCCATGATTGATGAGTAAAATCTTTATTTCACCTCGGTAATCGGCATCGATGGTCCCTGGAGAATTTAATACGGTGATTCCGTGTTTGAAAGCGAGCCCGGAACGGGGTCTAATTTGGGCTTCGTAGCCTTGGGGTAGTTCAATAAATAAACCGGTAGGAATGAGGGCACGTTGTTGCGGAAGTAATTGAACTGGCTCTTCGATATTCGCATGTAAATCCATTCCTGCGGATTGTGGCGTTTGATAATTCGGTAAAACGTGTTTGGATTTATTTATAATTGGTATTTCGAGTGTACTCATCGAGTTGATAATTAGAGGATTGTGATAATTCTTTGCAGTAATTAGGGTATCGAATTAATTATTTTTAGTAATTAGAGGATTGTGTTCATTCTTGGCCGCAAGTTGTAGTATATTTTGTGGTAGTATTTTACGCAGTAGTATTTTATAAATCGGATTGATTAACCTGGAATTTTCCTTCAGTCATTGGGATTTTTGGCACCCATTTTTCGACCAAGAAAATCACTGTTGCAAAAAAGGTTACTGCAGCTAATCGACCTAAATTCAGCTGGTACTGACCCCATTCCATTGGGTTATAATACAAGACGGTTATGGGTAACGTTGCTACCAATAACAGCATTAAAAGTAAGGGTAGTTGGTAGGGTACTGGGTAGAATTTTTGGCCAGCGATGTAGGCAACAATTACCATGGATCCGTAGGCTACCAATGTAGTAACAGCGCTGGCAGTAAATCCGTATTCTGGAATACCGTAATAATTTCCAACGATGGTAATCATGGCACCAATTCCGGCAACAGCGGCTCCCATTTTGGTATGCCCCGACAATTTGTACCAAATAGATAGATTATAATATAATCCTAAGCACACATTGGCGAGTAACAGGATTGGAATAATAAAAATACCACTGCTATTCTGATAGTATTCGGGCTTTTGCAATAATAGGGGCGAAAGCCAAGGCATGATAGCCATGGTTGCGATAAAAATTCCGCCTGTAACGTACACAAAATACCGCATCACATTGGCGTAGGTTTGGGGCGCATCTTTATCGCCGGATTTGCTGAAGAAAAATGGTTCTGCTGCAAAGCGGAAGGCTTGAATAAACAGGGTAAGTACTAGGCTGAGTTTATAGAAGGCGCCATAAATACCAATTTCACTATCGGCGGTTTCTGCGGGTAATAAATTTTTAAGGAATATTCGATCCAAGGTCTCGTTCGCCATACCTGCTAATCCAACGATGATGAGTGGCAGAGAATATTTAAGCATGGGTTTTAATAGATCGTAATCGAGACCTAATCCTAGATTTTTCCAGATTTTTCCGAATAAAAGTACAGTAACGATGGAAGCTATAAGATTGCTAATGAATATATTAGCAACCATTTGCATGGGTAGGGACTGCAATTGTAGCCACAGGGAAAATTGGGTTATCCAGGCTGAATTTTCGGTAGGGTTTTGGAAGTAGGGTTGATGGGATAACCAGGGGCATACAATTAAAAAGAACAGGTTCGCGGCGATATTAATTCCAATATTGGTGATGCGTATGGTGGCAAATTTCCACGCTTTATTTTGCTGTCGGAGCCACGCAAATCCCAGTGAGGCAAGTGCATCGGTAACTAGAATGATAGCAAACCAAACGGCATATTCAGGATGGTAGGGGTAGCCGATAAATTCCATGATGGGAATGGCCAGCCATTGGGTAGCTAATATGAATGCTAAACCCAAGAAAATCAAGGTATGCGAGGCGGTGGCTAGAACCCGCGCTGGTTCGTTGGTTAATTTGGCGAATCGGAAGAAGGCGGTTTCCATACCTAAGCTCACAACGATAGCCATGAACGAAGCGTAGGTGAACATCACACTCACTACCCCGTAATCGGCGGAACCACTGAGTTTATTGAGATAAATTGGGACTAATAAGTAGTTTAAAAACCTACCCACCATGGTTGGAATGCCGTAGATGGCGGTTTGTGAGGCCAGTTTTTTGATGATGCTCATGCGGGGATGAAGTAACGAAAGTAGTTAAAAATTGGGGTAGTTTTGAAAGAGGTAGTCGATGGCCGATAATGGATATCGAAATCCGTGTTTGTGCTGAAATACTTGATTGTAGGGTACCGTAAAAAATGAATTTGGGGCGGTGCTTGGGTTTGCTTGCTGAAGTTCTAAAGAAGCACTAGAATGGGTAATTGACTCTGCAGTGAAGGTATGGCTTTTAGGTGTAATGTTATCTGTAAGCTCTTGTATTTGAACAGGTTGAGCAGGTATTTCAGGCAGCGTTGATTTACGGATGAGGGTATTGGGTAGTTGCAGGGATTTGTGCAATAATTGTAATAAATCCCAGGACAAATCGGCCAATAAAAGGGGTTTTTCATCGAATATTTGAAAAAATCGGTAATCGTAATACTCATAAAACGGAGTTTTCCCATAGGCGGTTTGCCAGGCTTGTTTATGGTCTTTGGTCCAGGTTTGCTGGTAGTTGATGTGGGTTTGATTGAGGGGTAATCCTCTGGAGCTATGATCGATAGGGATACTTAGCCATTGGGTAGTATTGGGTGCGCCGATGGCATAGCGCGAGCAAGCGGTTTGTTTTTCGAATTTTTGGGTATCGTTTACTACGATTGTTTTGGCTTTTAGTGATTCTTGAAACCAAGCAATATCGGGCAGTAACCACAGTGGCAATTCCAGGATCTCGAGGTTGGGATTGAATTGGATTTGCGGTAATCTTTTTGTGTGGGGTTGCATGCCGTTGATCGGGTTATTTCAATTGCGGAAATATTTTTTGGGTAGTCAGAGTATCGGTGCAGTCTTGTTGTAACTGCTGCATTGTTTTTTGCAGGGTTGGATGCAGTGTATTGGGTAGAATTTCGGCCAGGGGATGCATTACAAAATTCCGGTTGTGCATATGGGGATGCGGGATTTGTAACTGATTGGATTTGTGATTGATAGATTCGTAAAGAAGTATATCAATATCAATGGTTCTTGGGCCCCATTTTTGGGTTCTAAATCGACCTAATAACTTTTCTATATACAAGCATTTTTGTAGGCAAATTTCGGGACTGAACGGGGTGTTAACCAGCAGGGTTTGGTTAATGAAATCGGGTTGATCTTGCATACCCCAGGCGGCGGTTTGGTAATAGGAGGATTCGCGTTGGATAGTACCGAGATGCAGGGAAATCCAATATTTGGCTTGATGCAAAAAAAGGATGCTGTCTCCCTGGTTGGAACCTAAGCCTAAAACCAGTCGTTTATCGATTCTTGACACAACTGCGAAGATATTCCATCGGCGTGAATCAGAGAAAGTAAATATCAATCCTTATTTTTGTTGATTATGAGAAGATTACTTCTAAGTTTGGCGGTTTTAGTTTCGTTACCATTGGTAGCACAGCAACGGATTGGCGGCTTTGCTCAGGAAAAGAACGAGAATTGGGTTATGACTCGATTTATTGGTGATCCATTGAATGTTCGGGAGTATAAGTTCAAGAACGGACTTACGTTGTATACGTCGAACCAAGCCACCACGAAGCGTGTGTATACGATGGTTGCGGTGAAAACGGGTTCTAAAAACGATCCTGCGAGTAACACGGGGTTGGCCCATTATTTGGAGCACATGTTGTTTAAGGGTACGGATAAGTACGGCACGTTGGATTGGGGAAAGGAGAAGCCCTTGTTGGCGCAAATTGATGCGTTGTACGAGAAATACAATAAGACTACGGATACGGCGTTGCGCAGGAAAATTTACCGTGCGATTGACAGTGTGAGTGGATTGGCGGCTAAGTGGGCGATTGCTAATGAGTACGACAAAATGTGCGGGGCTTTGGGGGCTGAAGGGACCAATGCCTTTACGTCTAACGACCAAACGGTGTATATCAATGATATTCCGAACAATAAAATTGGGGCGTGGTTAGCGTTGGAATCGGAGCGTTTCCGCAATCCGATATTGCGTTTGTTTCATACGGAGTTGGAGGCGGTTTACGAGGAGAAAAACATGAGTTTGGACAGGGATGACGATAAGGTTTGGGAGACGTTGTTTGGTGAATTATTTAAAAAGCACAATTACGGATTGCAAACCACGATAGGAACGGTTGAGCACTTAAAGAATCCAAGTTTGGAGGCTATCCGACAGTATTACAACACGTATTATGTAGCTAGTAATATGGCTATTGTTATGTCGGGCGATTTCAACTCCGATTCTGTAGCGGCGGAGGTTTGGAAGAATTTTGCGGGTATGCGAACTGGGGATGTTCCTAGTTATGTTTATGAATACGAGGATTTACGCAATGTGGAGCGTTCTTTTGATGTAGTGGGTCCAAAATCGGAGTATTTAACGATTGGCTATCGTTTTCCGGGGGCGGGAAGTAAGGAATCGAAAGCGGCTCAAATGGTATCATGGTTGCTGAGCAATAACGCTACGGGTTTGATTGATAAAAATTTGGTTAAAAAGCAGATGGTATTAAGTGCTTTTGCTGGTGCGGAGCAGATGAATGATTATGGTGTGTTTTTGTTGATGGGAGAGCCTCAAGAGGGACAGACATTGGATTCGGTAAAGACCTTGTTGCTGCAGCAAATGGAAAAGGTAAGACGGGGTGATTTCGATGAGGATTTGTTAAAGTCGATTGTGTTGAATAAGGACATCGACCAAATAAAATCATTTAAAGAGAATCGCGCTCGGGCCTCGTTTTTAATGCAAGCGTTTGTTTCGGGCAAAACCTATCGGGATGCTTATAATGAATTGTACGAGATATCGTTACTAACCAAGGCGGATTTGGTGGATTTTGCTAATGAATATTTGAATGCTGATCGTGTGGTGGTGTACAAGCGGAAGGGTGAAAAGGCGGCATCGGCTAAAATAGATAAGCCTACGATTACTGCAGTTGAGTTAAACAGAGACAAGCGCAGTGATTTTGTGAGTAAGTGGTTGGAGATTGCGGCAAAACCCGTGGAAGCTACGGTGGTTGATTTGGAAAAGGAGATCAAGAAAGTGGCTTTGAATAAGGGTGCTTCTGAGTTGCGTTATGTGACTAATCCGAGCAATCGTTTGTTCCGTGTTGCTTTCCGTTACGAGAAGGGAAGTTGGGCGAATCCGGATTTGAAGATTTTGGCGGATTACTTAACGTATGTGGGTGGTGGTGGATTGACCTCATCGGCCATTGCTGATAAAATGTACCGAATGGGTTGTAGCTGGGAGGTGAAAGTTTCTAATTTGTACACGGATGTGGTTGTAAGTGGTCCGGAGGAAAATTTTGACGAGGCGGTAAAGACGGTAGGAACGGTTTGGAAGAATATTGAGGTAAACGATGTTGTTTTGAAATCGTTGATCAGCGATATGATTAAATCCCGAGAGGATTCAAAGACCGATCCATCGGTAGTTCGCCGAATGTTGAGCAGTTATGTTATTTACGGTTCCAAGAATCCCATGAATCATGGTCGATCTAATGCGTATTTACGCGGATTGAAGGCTGTGAAAATGAAAGAATTAGTGGCTGATTTGGGCAAAACGCCCATGCGTGTGGAGTATTATGGCAAGCGGAATGTGTCGGATTTGGTGAAAACATTGGACGTTGACAAGGTATATCCTTTTAGTTCGGGTGTTTACAAACCTGGGGTTGTGAGATCTGAGGTGGCATCGGGGATGTTTATGGAGCAGGAATCCAAGGAGAGGACGGTGTATTTTGTGCACTTTGAGCAGGTGCAGGCGTCGGTAAACTGGTGGATTCGTGGTTCTAAGGAAAAGGAATCGGAGACATCGGTGGTAAATATGTTTAATCAGTATTTTGGGGGTGACATGAGCAGTGTAGTTTTCCAGAATATTCGAGAGGCGAAGGCGTTGGCATATAGTACGTATTGTTTCTTGCGTTTACCGGATTTTGGAGGACGAAATATCGGTGTTCAGGCTTTTGTGGGTACACAGGCCGATAAGTTTCACGATGCGATAGCGGCGATGGAGGAGTTAATGAATAAAATGCCCCAAGATCCGCAGGTGTTTGCTTTGGCTAAGGAGAGCTTGGTAAATAGAATGAATACGTCGGTTACGGATCCCGAAGATTACTTGGGAATGTATACGTATTTGAAGAATCGGGGGTTAAGTACGGAGATGCCTAGTGCGTCTGAGCGAGCAATTGTCTCTGTGGGCTTGGCTGATATTACCGCTTTTCACCAGCGAGAGTTGGTGGCAAAGCCTTGGTCGTTAATGGTGGTTGCCGATAGGAAGCTGATCAAGAAAACGGATTTATCTCGTTACGGCAAAGTGGTGGAATTAAGTATGACCGATATATTCGGGTACTAATTCTGCGGTTTTTGTAGGAGTTTGTGATTTTTAATGCCGGGCGATGCATACAAGTCTTGTAGGTCTTCTGCCGAGAAGAAATCTTGCAGGGCTTGTAGGTGTCGCTCGTGATGCATATCGGTACATATAAAATCGTACATGCCTTTTTTAAGCAGGTGATTCGCCACTTTTTGAACTTCTTTTCCGTAGTACGGGGTGAGGGATAAAAGATTAAGCTGCAGTTCGAAGCCTAGGTCTTTGAGGTATTCATAGAAGCCGAGGTTATTGTGGTAGTAAATATAACGTTCGGGATGGGCTAGTATGGGTTCGTAACCTTGCATTTGAAGTTCGAAGGTTACATGTTCTATGTGATCTGGTTTTTGGATATAGCTAAATTCGGTAAGAATTTTTTGGTTTCCGAAGGTAAGAAACTGGGTTTTTTGTTTTAGTTGGCTGCGAAACACATCGTCTATCATGTACTCAGCGATATAACCGAAGGAATGGTTAAAACTGTTGTTTTCTGCAAATTGGTTTAAGATTGCGGCAGCTTTTGCTATGGTTTCAGGGTTGTTAGGATGGGTATCGGCGATAATGTGGGGGCTGCAAATGAATTGCGTAAAGCCGAGTTCAACCAGTCCTTTTGCTAGGATTAGCGATGTCTCAGGATTAGGCGATCCATCGTCAATACCGGGTAGCAGGTGGTTGTGAAAATCTAACATGGCACAAAGGTAGGTTACAGTATTCCGACAAATGTCGTCAAAAATGGTGGTTAACGTGATTAAATTTGCGAAAAGTCACAATTTCCGTTCGTCGAATTTGCGAAAAACGCAAAAATAAAATGTAACAAATTGCGTTTGAAGTACGTATTTTCGTTGCAAGTTGTTGTTAAACAGCAAATAATTATTAAAAAATTGACATTATGAATAAGCGTTTAAGTGTTGGATTAACGGTACTAAGTTTTGGAGCGATAACTTGGTTTGTGTCTTCTTGTGAGACTTTGCCTACGCCTAGTGCGGGGGGGTCAAGTTCCTTAGAAAAGCCGAAATTGCCTGCATCGTTGTATGATTATAGCATGGGTGTGATCAAAGGAAATGGTATTGATATCAAATCATTTCTTCAAAATAACGCATTTAATAAAACGGGTGGATTTGGGAATGTGTTTTTTGATCCCAGTTTTGGTGCTGCGGATCCTGAGTTATTGGAGGCTGCGGACAAGTATTCGAATGCATCGGTTCAATTGGGTCGTGTTTTGTTTTACGACAAGAAATTGAGCTTGAACAATATGGTATCATGCGGAAGCTGTCACCATCAAAAGGTAGGTTTCAGTGATGCGATGGCCAGCAGTATTGGATTTGGCGGTCAGAAGACGAGCAGAAACAGTATGGCTATTTGTAATCCAATTTTCTTTAACAATATGTTTTGGGATTCTCGTGCTGCGGGAACCTTGGATTTGAGTACAAAGCCGGTATTTAATCATATTGAAATGGGGATGGAAAATGATGCGATGTTGGAGCAGAAATTGGCTGCCGTATCGTATTATCCAGCTTTATTTTCGGCTGCTTTTGGCGATGACAAAGTAACGCGCAATAGAATTAGCATGGCGATTAGTCATTTTTTATCGTCGATGATTACGGGTAATTCGAAGTTTGATGCAGTTTCTGCTGGATCTCAGAAATATAATGAGTTGGAACAGATGGGACACGATTTATTCTTTTCTGACAAGGCTCGTTGTTCTCGCTGTCATGCGGGCGATAATTTAAGTGCTCCTGATATGCCGGGTGACCCATATGGAGCGCCAACGGTAAAGGGTACTGCGAACATTGGTTTGGAGCGACAGTATAAAGATCCAGGTAAAGAGAATGGTAATTTCCGTATTCCATCGTTGAGAAATATTGAATTGACGGGCCCTTATATGCACGACGGAAGATTTGCTAATTTGAATCAGGTTATCGATCATTATAGTCATGGCGTGCAACCGCACAGTCATTTGGATAAGAATTTAAAAGACAATAACGGTAATCCAGTGAAATTGAATTTTTCTGAGTTGGAAAAGGATGCTTTGATAGCATTTTTAAGAACGTTAACGGATAATAAATTCATTTCAGATCCTCGTTTTAGCGATCCATTTGCTAATTAATTGGTTGCTGATTGTTGACTGGTGTTAATTAATTTCGCCGGTCATGGAAACTGAGAAACTCTCTGGTACAAGGATTTTAATACCGTCTGGCGCGGGTGCACCGGGATTTGGGGGTATTGTGCGTTGTTTGCGTGAAATTCCTCAAGTATTTATTGTGGCCGGTGATGCTCGCAGCAATGTTTATGGGGCATCATTATCGGATTCTTTTGTTTTGATGCCACCGAGTGATTTGGTTGTAGAGTACGTAGATGCCGTTATTCGGGTATGTTTAGAGAATTCCATTCAGGTTATTTTACCCATTACCACTCGCGAGTTATTTGCATTATCTGAGCATAAGCGACGGATTGAGGATTTAACGGGTGCGTTAGTAATAGTAAGTGAAATTGAGGGTTTAGGGATTGCCAATAATAAAGGCAGTTTGTATGAGTTTGCATGGATGCATGGGTTTCGAGTTCCTGCGTTTGCGGTGGTAGATGGAAGGGAATCGTTTCGGAAGGAAGCTGAGAAATTAGGTATCTCTCACAGGGATTTATGTTTTAAACCGATATTGGGGAATGGGAGTAGGGGGTTTGGCAGAATTTTATCGGAGTGCGGCAGTAATGAGGATTGGATGAAGGAGAAATCGGGTATTATGCCTTTGCGATTGGAGGAGTGGAATACTAGGATTCCTGCGGTGTTGGGCGATGAGGAGGCTTTGTTATTATCGGTTTATTTATCGGGTACGGAGTATTCGGTAGATTTATTGTGTGATCGAGGTACGGTACGGTATTGTATACCTAGAAGCAGGGATAAAATGGTTGGTGGAATCAGTGTAGCGGGTACATTTTTACCGATTGAAGGTTTAATATCGGAATGTTGTAGGTTGGCTGAATTATTGAATTTGGACGGTCCAATTGGTATGCAGTGGCGAGAGGATTCGTCGGGTGAGATGTACTTATTGGAAATTAATCCAAGGTTGCAGGGAACAACGTCTGCGCTGGAATTGGGAGGATTAAATGTACCGGTATTGGCGGTTTCGCAGGTGTTGAACGATGCGATTATGGGTAGTATTGAGGAAATTGGCGTAAACAAGGGTTTACATTTTGCATGGGGAAGCAGTTTTGTGCGTTATTGGGATGAATCCATGTTGTTTGAACGCTAAAATCCAATTATATTTGCTGCACTATGACTGAGAAAAAACGCAACACCACCGGATATTGGATCCTTTGTTTGGTTAGCGCTTTAGCCCTAACGTATTTCACTATATTCCTTCCACAGGCTTTTTGGCTAGGACTACCAACATTTTTTGGTGGTTTGGCTATGGCGATGGATTGGGTTTAATCGCGGTAATTCTTTTTATTTGTATTCCAGTCTAAGTTGGCTGGTTAAAAAACTATTGCAAAATAATTTCATCATTTATGGCAAACAACCATTGGTTCGACTTCGAAAAAGAAATTGTTGATTTAATGGATCAACTGGAAAAGACCAAGGAAAGCAATGCGAAGGGGAAAGTAGACCTTTCGGATATGATTGTTACGTTGGAGGAAAAGATTCAATTGGCGAAGGAAGCGACGTATTCCAAATTAACGGGATGGCAAAAGGTGCAGATTAGCAGGCATCAAAATAGACCGTACACGTTGGATTATATAGAGCATATAGCAACCAATTTTATTGAGTTGCATGGGGACAGGCAGGTGAAGGACGACAAGGCTATAGTGGGTGGTTTTGCGGAGATTGGGGGTAGGCCGGTGATGATAATCGGTCAGCAGAAGGGTAGAAACACCAAGGAGCGACAGTTGCGTAACTTTGGGATGCCTAATCCGGAGGGTTATCGCAAGGCATTGCGATTGATGAAGTTGGCGGAGAAATTCAATGTTCCGATTATTACGTTGATAGATACACCGGGTGCATCACCGGGTTTGGAGGCGGAGGAGCGCGGACAGGGCGAAGCGATTGCCCGTAATTTGATGGAAATGAGTGTATTGAAGGTGCCCGTGATTTGTATTGTAATTGGTGAAGGTGCCAGTGGTGGAGCATTGGGCATAGGAATAGGGGATAAGGTATTGATGATGCAGTATACTTGGTACAGTGTAATTTCTCCGGAGAGTTGTTCCAGTATTTTGTGGCGGACTTGGGAGAAGAAGGAATTAGCGGCGGAAGCATTAAAATTATCGGCTACGGATATGTTGGGCAACGGGTTGGTGGATGGTATTATTCCTGAGCCGTTGGGCGGAGCTCATCATAGCCCTGAGGTTGCCTATGAGAATATAAAACAAGCTATTTTGGATTCGTTGGATGAACTGACTGGGATGGACCCAGACGAGCGCATCGGCAAACGGATTGATAAATTTTCCCGGATGGGAGTGGTTGTGGAATGAGAAATCGCATCACTGAATTGTTTGGGATCCAGTACCCCATTATTCAGGGAGGTATGATTTGGTGCAGCGGTTGGGAGCTGGCAAGTGCGGTTTCGAACGCTGGAGGATTGGGTTTGATAGGTAGTGGTAGCATGTATCCGGATATTCTTCGGGACCAGATAAGAAAATGTAAGTTAGCTACGGATAAACCTTTCGGTGTAAATGTTCCATTGTTGTATCCCGATTTGGATCAGCATCTAGAAATTGTTGTTGAAGAAGGGGTAAAGATTGTATTTACCAGCGCGGGTAATCCTGCGAAGTATACGGGTTGGTTGAAGGAACGAGGTATCACAGTGGTGCATGTTGTTGCGAATGTAAAATTTGCGAAAAAATGTATGGAAGCGGGTGTGGATGCTATTGTGGCGGAGGGGTTTGAGGCTGGCGGACACAATGGGAGGGAGGAAACCACCACGATGTGTTTGATTCCAATGATTGCGGAGCAGGTGAGTATTCCTGTTATTGCGGCTGGTGGAATTGGGAGTGGAAAAGCGATGGCGGCGGCATTTTGTTTGGGTGCTGAAGGTGTTCAGGTGGGCAGTAGGTTTGCAGCCACCGTGGAGAGTAGTGCGCATCAGGCATTTAAAGAGGCTATTGTTGCTGCTGGAGACGGAAGTACAGAGTTAACATTGAAAGAGTTAACGCCGGTTCGGTTATTAAAAAATGAATTTTACCAGAAAGTGCAAGAGGCGTATAAGAATGAAGCATCGGTAGAGGAATTGCAGGAGTTATTGGGAAGAGGTAGAGCTAAGAAAGGTATGTTTGAAGGCGATTTGGTTGAGGGCGAGTTGGAAATTGGCCAGGTAGCTGCTATGATACACACCATTCCCAAGGCTGGGGAGGTTGTAGTATCGATGATGGATGAGTACGAAGCTGTTATAGCGAGGATGACTTCGAAATAATAATAAGGTAGAGTTTGGTTATGGAAGAATCAACGAAGAAACTGGGTGCCGAGGGCGATGTACTGTTGGACGTAACGAAGGATATAATTCTTTCGATGGAGCCATGGAAGTTGATTTATTGTGGTAGTAGGCAAGAAAAAAAAGTTTCGGCGTATTTGGCTCAACGTGATATTGAGCATTATTTGCCTTTGGTTAAGTCGTTGCGTTTTTGGAAAGACCGAAAGAAGTGGGTGGAGATGCCATTATTTAATGGATATTTATTTGTACGGCCTACGGAGGTTCAACGGGATGTGGTATTGACTTTGCCGGGTGTGGTTAAGTATATTAGGTACAATGGAAAGGACGCGTTGGTTCCTGCCGATCAGATTCAGTTAATTCATCGATTGATTGAGAAGGGATATCAGATGGAGCGGTACGATGGGGATGAGGATTTGGAGCGTGGGGATGTTGCGGAGGTATTGGATGGTGTATTTCGGGGTCAGGAAGTGGAAGTATTTCACAATACGGAGCGAGCAGAGTCGTTTATAATTGTTACGGTAGAGGCTGCAAATCATAGAATTAAGGTTAACTTGCCGCGTGAGATTTTGAAGTTAAAGATCAAAGGCAAGGATCGAACGGATAGAGCTTTATGGTAAATTACACACGATGGTAGGAGAAACTATATTATTGTTATCGCCGCATACGGATGACGCGGAATTGGGTTGTGGGGCGAGTATTGCTAAATTCATACGACAAGGGAAGAAGGTTTATTATGCGGCATTCAGTGCTTGCGAGCAGAGTGTTTTACCGGAATTTCCTAAGGATATTTTGATTCACGAGGTTCGTGAAGCCACTTCGGAATTAGGGATAAGACCGGAGAATTTATTTTTATTTAGGTACGAGGTAAGGACGTTTAATTATAAGCGACAGGAGATATTGGATGATTTAATCCGATTGCGGGAGCAATTAAAACCGGATACGGTATTGATGCCTTGTTTGCACGATATTCACCAGGACCACAAAACATTGGCCGAGGAGGGATTGCGTGCATTTAAATTTTGCAATGTGTTTTGCTATGAGTTGCCATGGAATAATTTGAATTTCAATACGGCTGCGTTTGAGGTGGTGGCGGAGGAAGATGTGTTGTGCAAGGTAAAAGCGTTGGATAGATATAAAAGTCAGGCGCATCGCAGTTACGCTAATGAAGAGTTTTTGCGGAGTCAGTTGCGGATGCGCGGTGTTCAAGTTTCGAGACGGTATGCGGAAGCTTTCGAGGTTGTTCGAATGATTTCTGAGTAAATACATTAATTGTTATTATTTTCGCTACGGCGAATTGATGGTGAATTTCGGATTAATCGAATGGTTTTTTTGAGATAACAACTGATTGGTTCGCTGTTAATTTTACAAATAACTTTATGATATCGGAAATAATATCGCCCATCATTTTTACTTTGTTTTTGGCTGTGGGAGCCTGGTTTTTCGCTGGTAAGGTTAAATTTATCCGTAGAAATATTTTATTAGGCAGGGATGTGGATTTGAGTGATAATCCTGCTGCGCGATGGAAGCAAATGCTTTGGGTGGCAATGGGTCAGAGTAAGATGGCAAAACGACCCATAGCGGCGATTTTCCACTTGTTTGTATATTTAGGATTTGTCTTGATTAACATTGAGGTGTTGGAAATTTTGGTGGATGGTGTTACTGGGCATCACCGATCATTTGCTGGATTGGGCGGTATTTACAATGTAGCGATTGGTTTTTTTGAGATACTTGCATTTTTGGTAATTGTAGCTTGTGTGGTGTTTTTAGCACGCAGATACGTAGTTAAGGTTCCTCGGTTAAATTCTTCGGATTTAAAGGGTTGGCCCAAGAAAGATGCTACGGTTATTTTGGTGGTAGAGATTGTATTGATGGTGGCTTTGTTAACGATGAATGCTTCGGATCAGCTATTGCAGCAACGGGCGTTGAACGGGCATGAAGTTAGTAGTTTGGCGCATTATTTACCTAAGCACCACGATTGCTGTGGTGAATTGATGGGTAGTTTTCCGGTAAGTAAATATTTGGTGCCGCTGATGGATGGTTTTGATGATGGATTATTGATTTTCGCGGAGCGTGCGGCGTGGTGGTTCCACTTTATCGGTATTTTGTTGTTTTTAAATTACGTACCGTATTCCAAGCATTGGCACATCATTATGAGTTTCCCCAATGTTTATTATACGCCATTAAAACCTAAGGGTGCATTTGATAATATGAGTTCTGTGACTACGGAGGTGAATTTAATGATGGATCCTTCTGCGGTACCACCGGATGGGTATGAGCCGCCGGCGGGTTTCGGTGCTAGGGACGTTCAAGATTTAAGTTGGAAAAATTTGATGGATGCCTATTCTTGCACGGAATGTGGCAGGTGCAGCAGTGTTTGTCCGGCCAATATTACGGGTAAATTGTTATCGCCAAGAAAGGTAATGATGTCTACCCGTGACCGATTGGAAGAGGTGGGTAATGGTTTAGATGCGGGGATTAAAGCGGGTACAATTCAGCGGTTAGAGAATGGCAATATGCCTCGATTGGAGGATGGCAAAGATTTGCATAACTATATCAGTTCGGAAGAATTGTGGGCATGTACAACGTGTAATGCCTGTGCCGAAGCTTGTCCGATAAATATTAATCCAGTGGATATTATAGTGCAGATGCGTCAATATTTGGTTATGGAAAAAAGTGCTGCGCCCGGTGAATTGAATTCGATGTTTACCAACTTGGAGAATAACGGAGCACCTTGGCAATTTAATCAAATGGATAAGGCCAATTGGGCAATGGATACGGATAACGGGTAATTTGTTGTATTTTTGAATCGAAATGAATAATCTGCATGTAACCTTAATGTCCTTTATGGGAGGACAAGAGTGGATTTGGATTTTGGTCTTGGTTTTGTTGCTATTTGGCGGCAAGAAGATTCCTGAACTAATGCGTGGCTTAGGCAAGGGAATTCGCGAGTTTCAAGATGCTAAGAACAATGTTAGCACGGAGATTCGTAAGGGAATGGATGAAGATTCCAAGGACAAAAACTAATAATTCCAAGGATTTTGAAGCATTACAGCCGAATCTCGGATATTCGGGAAGATTTGTATGCCGGTAGGGTAACCTGCTCGGATTTGGTTAATTATTACCTTGTAAACATCGAGAATAATGCACATTTGAACGCATTTTTAGAGGTTTGGGGGGATGAATCCAAAGAGAGAGCTGCACAAATTGATGAAAAAGTAAAATCGGGCACCGCAGGCAAACTAGCGGGAGTTGTAGTTGCTATCAAAGACAATTTGAGTTATGCTGGTCACAAAGTATCGGCATCGTCAAAAATATTAGAAGGATTTGAGTCGATCTATACGGCCACTGCGGTTCAGCGTTTGTTGGATGAAGATGCAATAATTATTGGTCGTACCAATTGCGATGAGTTTGCGATGGGGGCTTCCAATGAGAACAGTGCGTTTGGACCGGTTCGAAATGCGGATAACCCAGACAAAGTACCAGGAGGTTCATCGGGCGGGAGTGCTGTGGCGGTTCAGGCCAAGATGGCACATTGTTCGTTGGGGAGTGATACGGGTGGATCGATCCGTCAGCCGGCTGCTTTTTGTGGTTTGTATGGATTAAAACCTACCTATGGCGTTATTTCTCGCTGGGGGTTGTTGGCGTATTCTTCTAGTTTGGATCAAATAGGACCGATGACTCAGAGCTTGGACGACATGGTGGAATTAACGTCCATTATGGCGGGTAAGGACGGTCACGACGCAACGATGATTCAATCGGCCATTGAGTATAAG
>CANGWH010000052.1 GCA_947457565.1 Flavobacteriales bacterium | reverse complement strand
TGGCTTGGACAACCACTCCTTGGACCCTGCCATCCAACACCGCATTGGCCGTTGGCGCATCCATCGAGTATCATACTATTCAAACCTTTAATCCCTACACCGGAGAGTCCATTAACGTGATTTTAGCCGCTGCTTTGGCAGGTAAATATTTCACCACAGAAGGTGCAGAAGCCAGCATGGATTCCTACCAACCCCAACAAAAAGTACTTCCTTGGCGTTTGGTTAAGTCGCAATTAGGTAGTGAGTTAGCAGGACTGCGATACGATCAATTATTGCCCTATGCACAACCCGAAGAAGGCGATGCCTTTAGAATTGTTGTGGGTGACTTTGTGTCTACCGAAGACGGAACCGGTATCGTACATATTGCTCCAAGTTTTGGTGCGGACGACTTTAAAACGGCCAAAGAAAATGGCATCGGTGCCTTAACGCTGGTAGATAAAAAGGGGAAATTTCTAGATTGCGTTACAGATTTTGCGGGCGAATATGTGAAGGAAGCCTATTTATCCGATGAGGAGAAAGTTGAGGAGGCGAAAAAGCAAGGCAGAGATAAATACCTCAGCGTAGACGAACGAATCGCCATCAAATTAAAACAAGAGAATAAAGCGTTCAAAGTAGAAAAATACGAGCACACCTATCCCCATTGTTGGAGGACCGATAAACCCGTATTGTACTATCCTTTAGAAAGTTGGTTTGTTAAAACCACCGCTGTAAAAGATAAATTGGTTGCTTTAAACAAAACCATCAATTGGAAACCCGTCTCTACCGGTGAAGGAAGATTTGGCAATTGGCTGGAGAACCTCGTGGATTGGAATCTATCGCGTTCTCGTTTTTGGGGTACGCCCCTACCCATTTGGCGCACCGAGGACGGTAGTGAAGAAATCTGCATCGGCAGCATCGAACAACTAAAACTAGAAATTTCCAAAGCCAATTCCGCTTTGGGGTTGAATCAAAATATCGAAGAATATACCCAAGACTTACACAGACCCTACGTAGACCGTATCACCTTGGTAAGTCCATCGGGTAAAGCTATGCAACGGGAAACAGACCTCATCGACGTTTGGTTTGATTCCGGTGCAATGCCTTACGCACAGTGGCACTGGCCGTTTGAAAATGAAGAGATTTTTAAACAGAATTTTCCTGCCGATTTTATTGCCGAAGGGGTAGACCAAACCCGCGGATGGTTCTTTACCTTGCATACCATCGCCACCCTTTTATTTGATGATATCGCCTTCAAAAATGTAATTGCCAATGGCCTTGTTTTAGATAAACATGGCAATAAAATGAGCAAACGACTGGGGAATGCCATCGATCCCTTCGAAACCGTAGATAAATACGGCGCCGATGCCGTAAGATGGTACATGGTTACCAACGCCCAACCCTGGGATAATCTAAAATTTGACATGGACGGGGTGGTAGAAGCGCAACGGAAGTTCTTAGGAACCCTATACAATACCTACGGCTTTTTTGCCATCTACGCAAACCTTGATCAATATGCCTTCAACCCCAACAAACCCGTAGATGAATCACATTTTACCGAATTAGATCGTTGGGTATTAAGCAAATTAAACTCGCTGATTGGCGATGTTCAAGAGGCGTATAACGATTACGATCCAACCCGTGCAGGTCGATTAATCGAAGATTTTGTTACCGAGCATTTAAGCAATTGGTATGTTCGATTGAGCAGGAGGAGATTCTGGAAAGGAGAACTCAATCAAGATAAAGAAGCCGCTTACGAAACCTTATATCGCTGCCTTACAACCGTTTGCGAATTAATGGCTCCCATCGCTCCCTTCTTCTCTGATTGGTTATTCAAGGCCTTACACACCGGCCAAAACCAAACCGAAACCTCCGTACACCTAACCGATTGGCCCAAGGTAGATAGCCGATTTATCAACGTGGAACTCGAAAAATCCATGGACCTGTCCCAACGCATTTGTTCCTTGGTGCTGAGTCTTCGGAAAAAAGAAAAAATCAAAGTTCGACAGCCATTACAGAAAATTTTGGTGCCCGCCGATAATGCCGATATACAAGATAAAATCAGCAAAATGGCTGATTTGATTTGCAGCGAAGTAAACGTAAAGGAAATCGAAATTGTTTCGGCCAATCACCCCAACTTGGTTAAGCAAATCAAACCCAACTTTAAAACATTAGGTAAAAAATTGGGAGGCAACATGAAAGCCATGGCAGCGGAAATTCAGCTATTGGACCAGGCCGCTATTCGTCAGTTTGAAACTCAAGGAAGTTACGATTCCGTAATTAACGGAACCCATTACACCCTTACGCTGGAAGACGTAGAAATTTCAACTCAGGATATGCCAGGATGGTTAGTTGCTACCGAAAACGGTATTACTGTAGCCCTGGATATTACCATCACGGAACCCTTATTAAATGAAGGTATCGCCAGAGAATTCGTAAACAGAATTCAAAATTTACGAAAAGAGATGGACTTCGAATTAACCGATAAAATAAACGTTTATTTTAACGGTATCGATTCGCTACAGTCAAGTGTAAATCAATTTAATGCATATATTTGTGGGGAAGTTTTGGCACAATCACTTGTATTCCAAGACTTTACCACTGAAAACCCTGTGGATGTATACGAAAATCCCGTACACGTTCGCATCGAAAAAGCTTAATGACTATGGAAAAAGAAAAAACGCGGTACACAGACGAAGAACTGCTTGAATTCAAAGAAATTATTCTTAACAAGCTTGAGGTTGCGAAGGCTGAATTCAGAACCTTACAATCCAATTTACGCGACGGTAATGAGAACGGTACAGACAGCACCAACAACAATTACCTGACCTTGGACGATGGTGCAGACACATTCGAAAAAGAAAATTTAAACCAATTAGCAGCCCACCAATTAAAATTCATGAAGAATTTAGAAGCTGCCTTGGTGAGAATCGAAAATAAAACTTACGGAATTTGTAAAACTACAGGGAAATTAATTCCTAAAGAGCGTTTGCGTGCCGTACCTCACACTACACAAACCATAGAAGCCAAACTTAAGCGCTAACAGTGGTGTCGGTGAACTGGAATTTGTTGCGTTCGAGAAGATTTCTTCTTCCCGTAGGAGTGATTATTGTGCTGTTAGTCATTGATCAATTCATCAAGGTTTATATTAAAACCCATTTCCAATTGGGTGAAACCGTCTCCGTCTTTGGCGATTGGTTCAAATTGCATTTTGTTGAAAATCCAGGTATGGCCTATGGAATGAAACTATTCGAAGGAATGTGGGGCAAATTACTGCTAACATTTTTCCGAATGATTGTGGCCTCTTTTGGTATTTGGTACTTGTACAAAAGCATCGAAAACAAAGCCCACAAAGGATTAATTGGTTCCATTACCCTCATCATTGCCGGAGCTTTAGGCAATATTATCGACTCAATTTTTTACGGAGTAATTTTCTCCGATATCAACATGTATCATCCCACCGGATGGTTTCAAGGTTGGGTTGTCGATATGTTTTATGCGCCCTTGTGGGAAGGATTTCTACCCCAATGGCTACCATTTTGGGGTGGCGACTTCTTTACCTTTTTTGCACCTATTTGGAATTTTGCCGATGCCTGTATCACCGTTGGTGTAGCCATCATGATTATCGGCCAAAACACTTTTTTCAATAAATCAGAAATGGAGAAAGCGTTTCATTAATTTTGCGCTTTCGTTATTACTAAATTTTTCATGGAAACTTCGCTCAACGAACAACAACTGCTTCGCAGACAATCGCTACAACAACTTCGCGATTTAGGTATCGATCCATATCCCGCGGATTTATTTCCCGTGGATACTTTGGCTGCTGATATTCGCGCCCATTATCCTTCTAATCCCGAAGGCGATAAATGGAAACAGGTAGTAGTTGCCGGTCGATTAATGACCCGAAGAATCATGGGAAAGGCAGCTTTTGCCGATATACAAGACTCTTCTGGAAGAATACAAGTCTATGTAAATAGAGACGAATTATGTCCGGGAGAAGACAAGGAATTTTATAACACGGTTTTCAAGAAACTATTGGATATTGGAGATATTATCGGAATAACCGGCCATGTTTTTACAACCCAAACCGGCGAAATATCTATCCACGCCACCGGATTAAAATTATTGTCGAAGTGCCTTAATCCATTGCCTCTGCCTAAGCAGGACGCCGATGGCAACGTGTACGATGCATTTACAGACCCAGAAGCCCGATACCGCATGCGGTACGTGGATTTAATTGTTAATCCACAAATCAAGGAGACATTTATCAAACGCACAAAAGTGGTAAGCAGCCTCCGCGATACCTTCAACTCCAAAGGTTATTTGGAAGTAGAAACTCCTATTTTACAAAGTATCCACGGGGGTGCAGCGGCCAGACCTTTTATTACCCACCACAACGCGCTGGACATTCCTTTGTATTTAAGAATCGCCAACGAACTTTACCTAAAGCGTTTAATTGTGGGTGGATTTGATGGCGTGTACGAATTTGCCAAAAACTTCAGAAACGAAGGCATCGATAGAACCCACAACCCAGAATTTACAGGGTTAGAGATTTACGTAGCCTATACCGATTATTTCTGGATGATGGATTTCGTGGAAGAAATGCTAGAAAAATGCGCCATCGATGTTACCGGTAATTCCTCGGTAACCGTTGGTGACAATACTATTTCTTTTGCCAGACCCTATAAGCGCTATACCATGGCAGAAGCCATTGAGAAATATTCCGGCTTTTCCATCGAAGGTAAATCGGAAGCAGAATTAGGAGCCTTTGCTAAATCCGAGGGTTGCGAAGTAACCACCCAAATGGGATCGGCCAAACTCATCGATGAAATATTTGGTGCTTGCGTGGAATCCCATTTGATTCAACCTACATTCATTACCGATTATCCCGTAGAAATGAGCCCCCTAACAAAAAAACACCGCTCAAAGCCAGGTCTTGTAGAACGCTTTGAACTTTTTGTTAATGGTAAGGAAATTGCCAACGCATATTCGGAGTTAAACGACCCCATCGATCAGCGCGAACGCTTCGAAGACCAATTGACACTCGCCGCCCGCGGCGACGAAGAAGCCATGGCCTACGATCACGATTTTGTACGCGCGCTGGAATATGCCATGCCTCCGTGTTCCGGTTTGGGTATAGGGATAGACCGACTTACCATGATGCTTACCAACCAAGTTAGCATTCAAGAAGTGTTGTTCTTCCCACAAATGAGACCTGAGAAATTGGATTAATATCAAGGCCATGATGGAAATTCTCACCGATGAAAAGATCGTGCTGTCTTGCCTGCTTCATCCCGAAACTCCACAAACCGTATCGGAAGAAACTAGACTTTCAGCATTCATTGTCCGTGATATCATCAACAACCTGCACCACCATCGGTATATCAAAGCCACCAACAGCCCGCTAAAAAATTTATCCATGTTTGATGCTGATGCTTTTCTGAATACCAAATTCCAGTTAACCGCAAAAGGAATTCAAGCATTGCAAACTCCTTGATTATTTTCCATATCCCATTAGGACTTTTTTAGCCTAATCTATCAACTTTTTAGCGGCTCGTCTGTTATTGAATTATAACGCAATTTAACCAAAGGCTAATTTGATTTATCAAGGCCAATTTGGTAACTTCGCGCTGCCCGAAAAAATTCATCCTAAGAGTATATGTCAGAAAATGTAACCCTAATCGTAGAAGGAAAAGAGTACAACTTCCCCGTTATCACCGGTTCAGAAGGAGAAAAAGCAATAGATATCAGTAAGTTAAGAGACCTTACCGGTCACATTACCCTGGATATTGGATTTAAAAATACGGGTTCAACCACATCGGCAATCACTTTTTTGGATGGTGAAGAAGGTATTTTACACCACCGCGGATATTCTATCGAGGATTTAGCCGCCAATGCGAGCTTCTTGGAAGTGTCGTATTTGTTGTTGTACGGAAAACTTCCTAACACCGCTGAATTCGCTGCCTTTGAAGACGATATTAAAGAACACACTTTAATAAACGAAGGCCTAGAATCCATGTTCAAAGCTTTCCCAACAGGAAGCCATCCCATGGGTCAACTTTCTTCCATGGTGGCCGCTTTAGGATTGTACTATCCAAAAGCGTTGAATCCTCATCGCTCCGAAGATGCTATCAACCGCACAATTCTTCGATTAATGGCTAAAATGCCAACCATTTGCGCCATGATTTTTAAAAAACGTCATGGTCATCCTACCGTGCACCCAAACAACAATTTGGACTATGTAACCAACTACTTGAACATGACTTTCGGTCAGGTAACCATGCCAGACTACGAGCCTGATCCTGTTTTGGTAGACGCAATGAATAAATTGTTAATTCTTCATGCCGATCACGAGCAAAACTGCAGCGCCAGCACTGTGCGTGTGGTGGGAAGTTCACAAGCCAACTTATATTCAAGTATTTCTGCCGGTATCTCCGCATTGTGGGGTCCGTTGCACGGAGGCGCCAACCAAGAAGTGTTGGAAATGTTAGAAGACATTAAAAACGACGGCGGCGACGTAAAGAAATACATCGCTAAAGCCAAAGATAAAAATGACCCTTTCCGATTGATGGGCTTCGGTCACCGTGTTTATAAAAACTTCGACCCCCGAGCTAAGATTATTAAAAAAGCTTGTGACGATGTATTGGCTAAACTAGGAGTAAATGATCCTGTCCTAGAAATCGCCAAAGAATTAGAAGAAGCCGCCTTAACCGATCCCTATTTCGTTGATAGAAAATTGTTCCCGAACGTAGACTTCTACTCCGGAATTATCTACAGAGCGATGGGCTTCCCAACTGATTTCTTTACCGTATTATTCTCTATGGGTCGTTTGCCCGGTTGGATTTCTCAGTGGCAAGAAATGCGCAAAGAAAAACAACCCATTGCTAGACCTCGTCAGATTTATACCGGCGAAACTCCTAGACCCTTCGTTGCAATGAAGGATAGACCCTAATCAGTAATAGGTCTAATTCACTGAACTAACCGTACAAATTCCATTCGTGAATAAATAGAAAGGCTGTTTTCGATTGAAAACAGCCTTTTCGCATAATTGAACCTCCAGTATCTATCCACCCTACCGTTATACACAGTCTAATAAATTCTAATTATTACCAATGGTTTGTTTTCATTTATCGTTTTTGCAACTACCTCAAACGAAATCAATGGTTATTGGTTACTTACTCATCTACCTTTGCAGTCCAAAATGATTCGTTTACTATTCGTTGTTATAATTAGTGTTTTTATACCGCAAGCAATTAATGCACAAGTTGCCACAATTTCTGGCTATGTGCGCGATAGCATATCCCAAGAAACCATTAGCAAGGCCGAAATAACAGCCACACTAACTACAAACGCATCCCCAAGCAATGGCAACCCTGCACTCCCCAACAATAACACCGTAAAAGTAAGTACAGCCCAAAAAGCCGTTACCAACGCTTATGGGTTCTATAGCTTAAGTCTAAAACCGGGAAATTGGAAATTGGTTGTTTCCTCCAACGGTTACCAAGATTACGTACGCTTTGTAACACTTACCGAATCCAAAGAACTTAATTTCAATCTACCGATCGAAAGCGATGCTATGAAAGCAATTGAAATTACGGCCAAACGTAATAACAATGTAAAATCACTGGATGTCTCTGTGCAATCCATCAATGGTCAAACCATAAAAAAAATCCCGGCACTTTTAGGAGAACCCGATGTAATCCGTAGCGTTCAGCTACTGCCCGGTGTAACTACCGTAGGTGAAGGCGCTTCCGGTTTTAACGTTCGCGGTGGCGGTATCGACCAAAACTTAGTGCTCATGGACGAAGCACCCGTTTTTAACTCGGCCCATTTGTTTGGCTTTTTCTCCATTTTCAACCCCGATGCAGTAAAAGATGTTGAACTTGTAAAAGGTGGAATCCCAGCCCAATACGGGGGGCGGTTAAGTTCCACACTCGATGTTAAAACACGCGATGGAAACAGAAGCAGATTGGCCGGTAGTGGTGGAATTGGCACAATCTTTTCCCGACTTACCCTTGAAGGACCATTAGCACTCCCACAAGGTAAAGGGTTAAAATCATTAACTAAAAACAGGAAAACCCCGGCAAAATCAAGTTTCTTGATTTCTGGAAGACGATCCTATATAGATTATTTAGCAAAACCCTTCTTAAATGACGACCTCGCTGGTTCACAATTCTATTTTTATGATCTTACCACAAAATTCAATTATAGCAGAGGTAAAGACAATTTCTTCATTTCCAGTTATATAGGAGATGATGTCTTTAAAGCAGCAGGATTGTTTGGTGTAAAATGGGGTAACTCAACCGTAACAGGTAGATGGAACCATGTTTTTAACAACAAATTGTTTTCCAACTTTACCTATTTTTATTCCCGTTACCGTTACAACCTTGAGTTTACTAACCGCGATGTAACCTTCAATTGGCAAAGTTATATCGTTAACAACTCAGCAAAAGCCGATTTTACCTACAGCATTAATCCCAAAAATACAGCGAACTTTGGATTACAATCTACCTATTATCGCTTTATTCCAGGGGATGCAAGGGCTACTTCAGAAACACTAAACATCCGATTTGGTTTGCCAGACCGTTTTGGTTTTGAAAATGCTGTTTACCTATCCAATGATTGGAATAGTAACGGTAAATTTTCTATACGTGCTGGGATGCGACTCTCTCAGTTCGCCTACCTAGGACCTGGCAAAGTTTACTTATACAACCGCGAACCTGGCAAACAAGGTATCTTGGATTCTACCTATACAACCCAACGGGGCGAAGTGGTTGCTAATTATATTTATCCAGAACCCAGGCTTAGTATTAAATGGCAAACCGGAAAAACCCACTCCATTAAAGGCGGGTATAACCGAATGGTTCAAAACCTGCACCTAATCTCTAATACCGCTGCTAGCGTGCCTTTCGACGTTTGGCAACCAACCACAAACAACATCAAACCCGAAATCGCTGATCAAGTATCCATAGGCTATTTCCGAAACTTCGGAAAGAATTCCACCCTTGAAACCAGCATTGAAACCTATTATAAATCGTTACAAAATCAGGTAGATTATATAGATGGAGCTAACTTACTTCTGAATGAATTCTTAGAAGCCGACTTACTTACAGGTATCGGTAGAGCCTATGGTTTGGAATGTTACGTTAAGAAATCAGGTGGGGATTTAACCGGTTGGATAAGTTATACATTATCAAGATCAGAACGCAAAGTAGAAGGGATTAACGATAATAACTGGTATGCGAACAGATTTGATAGACTCCATAATCTAGCTGTGGTGGTTCAATACAAAATCAACCTACGTTGGGAATTTGCTGCTAACTTTATTTTTAGTTCTGGAACACCCACAACCTTTTATACCGGTCAATATAAAGTGCAAGGCTATACCGTTCCCGATGCCGGAAGTAACGCCAGAAATAATGTGCGAAATCCCGATTATCATCGCCTCGATTTATCCTTAACCTATTACCGCAAAAAAAATCCAAAATGGGAGAGTTTTTGGGTGTTTTCTACCTATAACACGTATAACAGAAGAAATCCATTCAGCATTTATTTCGCAACCAATTTTCAGAACAAAAACTACAACGCCGCCATACGGTACAGTGTGATTGGAAGTATTGTTCCTGCCATCTCTTACAATTTCAAGTTCTAATTACATGCTAAAGCTTACAGTCCCAATGAAATTTCAATCGCTACTTTTAACCGCTATTCTAACCGTGTTAGCATCTTTTCAAACCGGCTGCGAAGACGAAATTAAGGTAAATGTAGATTACAATCAACCCAAATTAGTCGTTGATGCCTTCATCAATAATTTGCCTCAAACCCAAACCATAACTTTATCCAGAGCCGTTAATTATTTTGACACCAACACGGCACCAGCCATCACCAACGCTCAAGTATTATTATTTGATACAACGGCAGGAAAGCCCTTCTTCTTTCAGCACACCGAAAAAGGCAAATACCAATTTACTCCCAATGCATCCTCCGGAGATACGTTCACCATCGGACATGATTATGCTCTTTTTATACTGGTAGACGGCGATACCTTAGCCAGCTTCTGCAATTTATCCCGTACTGCAACCTTTGATTCTATTCGCCTAGTAGACGTGGAAGGCAACGGACCACCAATCAATACAACCGGATATTACGTAGAATTAATGGCAAAAGATGCTTTCGGAAAAGGTGATTTTTATTGGATTAAAACCTTTAGGAACGATACCTTTCTCAGCGATATTGATCAATTGAATATTTCTGCCGATATGGGGAATACCTCTACCGATATAGACGGTGAATTGTTCATCTACCCCGTGCGTTATTCTGGCGTAAATGACTTCTTAAGATCCTTTAAAAAAGATGAAAAAATTCGATTGGAAATTCATTCCATAAGCCCTATAGCCTACGGTTGGTTTAATCTTGTACGAAACGAAAATCAAAACGGTGGACTCTTTGCTACTCCCCCCGCCAATATATTCTCCAATATTATTGCCGTTAATAAAAATCCAAAAAACACATTGGGTGGATTATTTTGTATGAGTGCGGTGGTTAAACAGGAAATTCTGATTCCAGAATAATTGGATATTGGAATGTATTAACGTTAGTTCGCAACCTCAGCCAATTTATTCCTAAGCACCTCCAATTCATCCCGCAATCGAGCGGCCTCCATATATTCCATCTCACGAGCGGCCCGCAACATATCTTTCTCCGTTCGCGCGATCGCCTTCTTTAACGATTCCTTGTCCATGTAATTAATCACCGGATCGGCGGCCAAGCCCATCTCTGGAGTGGTAACTTCGTACTTGCCATGAACATGGATATCCACGTCGCCTGATTTCGCATCGGCTACCGATGTCTGCTTGAATATCTCATCTTTACTCTTTCGAACAGTGGTAGGAGTAATGCCATGCTCTTTGTTGTACTTTTCCTGCTTCTCACGACGGCGATTGGTTTCTTCAATCGTCAAGCGCATACTTTCCGTAATTCGATCGGCATACATAATTACCAATCCGCGATCATTCCTGGCCGCCCTTCCTATGGTTTGCACCAACGATGTCTGACTCCGCAGAAAACCTTCCTTATCCGCGTCCATAATCGCCACTAAACTCACTTCCGGTAAATCCAACCCTTCCCGCAACAAATTCACACCTACCAATACATCAATTACCCCCAACCGAAGATTGCGTAATATCTCAACACGATCCAAGGTTTTTACCTCGCTATGGATATAGTCTACCTTTATGCTTAATCGCAGTAAATACTTGGTTAACTCCTCGGCCATCCGTTTGGTTAACGTAGTTACCAATACCCTATCGCCCATCTTGATTCGATTTTCAATCTCCTCAATCAAATCATCCACCTGATGTTCCAACGGTCGAATTTCAATAATGGGATCCAACAATCCCGTTGGTCGAATTAATTGCTCAACCAACACCCCTTCGCTCTCCTTTATTTCGTAATCGGCCGGCGTTGCACTTACATAAATCACCTGGTTGATCACTCCGTAAAACTCGTCAAATTGCAAAGGCCTATTGTCCAATGCCGCGGGTAATCGGAATCCAAAGTCCACCAAATTTACTTTTCTACTCCTATCCCCGGCATACATTGCCCGAATCTGTGGCATGGATACGTGCGACTCATCCACCACCAATAAAAAATCCTTGGGGAAATAATCCAGCAAACAAAACGGTCTATCCCCGGGCTTCCTTCGATCAAAATACCGAGAATAATTCTCAATTCCATTGCAATACCCTAATTCCCGTATCATCTCTAAATCAAAATTAACCCGCTCCTCCAATCGCTTCGCTTCCAAAAATCTACCCTGCTTCTGAAACCACTCCAACTGCTCCATCAAATCGTCTTGGATTTGATAAATTATCTCTTTCAGCCGATCACGCGGACTCACATACAAATTCGCTGGGTATATGGCCGCATCCGTTAAATTCTCTATTTTTTTACCAGTATCAGGTTCAAAACTATATATCTCTTCAATTTCATCGCCAAAAAACGATATTCTGTACGCAAAATCGTTATAGGCCAAATGAACATCCACCGTATCGCCTTTAACCCGAAAAGTACCCCGTAAAAAATCGGCCGTCGTACGGCTGTATAAACTCTCTACCAATCGGTACAAAAGCTGATTTCTCGATAAGGTATCGCCCACCCGGAAACGAATGATGGTATTCTCATAATCGGCAGGATTTCCCGCACCATAAATACAACTCACACTGGCCACTACTATCACATCCCGCCTACCACTCAACAAACTAGAAATAGTCTTCAATCGCAACTTTTCAATTTCATCGTTGATATTTAAATCCTTTTCGATGTACGTATTGGTGGTTGGAATGTAGGCTTCAGGCTGATAATAATCGTAATAACTTACAAAATACTCCACCGCATTGTTAGGGAAAAACTGTTTGAACTCACCGTACAATTGAGAAACCAAAGTTTTGTTATGACTGAGAACCAGGGTAGGTCGCTGCGTTTGAGCAATTACATTGGCTACAGTAAAGGTTTTCCCGCTCCCCGTAACCCCCAGTAAAGTCTGGGCATGTACCCCAGAATTCATCCCTTCCACCAGTTTTTGGATGGCCGTTGGCTGATCTCCAGTGGGTTGAAAAGGCGCTATTAATTCAAAGGTGGACATACCACAAATCTACTGAGCAAATCCGGTAAATAAATTCCTATTTAATTCATAAAAGTTATCCTAATCGCAGCAAATAGCATGTTCAACGAAACCCGTATCTTTGCAGTCGCATGCAAACCAGTGTAAAAACTGCCGAACTAAGTAAGGAAGAATTTGTAAAAGAAGTCCTGAACGATTATCGAATTGCTTTTGAAAGCCGTCATGCCAGCCTAATTGGCCGAAAAGAAGTATTGACCGGTAAAGCAAAATTTGGAATTTTCGGCGATGGCAAGGAAGTAGCCCAGTTAGCCATGGCTAAGGTTTTTGAAAAAGGCGATTGGCGAAGCGGTTATTACCGCGATCAAACTTTTATGTTTGCTAAAAATATTAGCAATGTAAAGGAATTTTTTGCTCAGCTTTATGCCAATCCGGACATCAACGAAGAACCCGCCACAGGGGGTCGATGCATGAACGGACACTTCGCTACGCGTTTATTAGACGATCAAGGCGAATGGCTGCCACAAACCGATCGCTATAATTCCAGTGCCGATATATCCCCAACTGCGGGACAAATGCCCCGATTATTAGGGTTAGCCGTGGCATCAAAATTATACCGCGAAAATTCGGATCTTCACGGATTCAGCGAATTTTCGAATCAAGGTAACGAGATTGCTTTTGGTACCATCGGAAATGCCTCAACCTCGGAAGGAGTTTTCTGGGAGGTAATGAACGCTGCATCGGTGATGCAGGTGCCATTATTAATGAGTGTATGGGACGATGGATACGGAATTTCCGTACCCGCCAAATACCAAACAGCGAAAGAGAATATCTCCGCCCTAATGGCCGGTTTTCAAACCAACGAAGAAGGCCAGGCATTAGAGATTTTTAAAGCCAGAGGTTGGAACTATCCAGAATTAGTAGCTACCTACAAAAAAGCCGCGGATGTTTGCCGCGAAAAACACACCCCGGTTTTAGTGCACGTTTATGAGGTTAATCAGCCTCAAGGGCACTCTACCAGCGGTTCCCACGAACGATATAAATCCAAAGAACGACTGCAGTGGGAACTAGATTTCGATTGCGTAAAACAGATGCGTACCTGGATTGAAGAACAAGGTTTTGCAACAGCTAACGAACTGGATGTTTTTGAAAATGATTCTATTAATCATGTAAAAAATGCTCAAAAAGAAGCTTGGCAAGCCTACATTACTCCCATCAAACAGGAAGTGGCCAACGCGGTTTCTATCCTTACGGAATTAGCCAATCAAGGGGTAGAAAGTGCGCTGTTAAACGATATAGCCGCACAATTACAGCAAATTTCCGAACCGCTACGCAGAGACATCGGAAACGCCTTCCACAAAGCATTGCGCGGTTGTGCAACAATACCAGCGGATAAAAAACAATCCTTGGTTGCCGCTTTGCACGCATTCGAAACATTAAACGGCGATCGATACAGCAGCCATGTTTACTCCCAAGGTCCAGGAAGCGTGTTTAACGTTCCCGAAGTACCCGCTCAATATACAGACGAAATCGTAGACGGCTACCAAGTAGTTCGTGCGTGTTTTGATGCAAATTTGGAAAGAGATCCCCGTGTATTTGCTTTCGGTGAAGACGTTGGGAAAATTGGTGATGTGAATCAAGGCTTCTCCGGTATGCAAGAAAAATACGGTGAACTCCGTGTTACCGATAAAGGGATTCGCGAATGGAGTATCATCGGTGAAGGAATCGGTGCCGCCATGCGTGGTTTACGCCCCATTGCCGAAATTCAATACCTAGACTATCTATTATATGCACTTGAGCCCATGAGCGATGATATTGCTACCATGCAATACCGTACCAAAGGCGGACAAAAATCACCCATTATCATCCGTACCCGCGGACATCGTTTAGAAGGTATCTGGCACAGCGGAAGCCCCATGGGCATGATTATCCATGCCGTACGGGGCATGCACGTTTGCGTTCCTAGAAATATGACGCAAGCCGCCGGTATGTACAACACCCTCCTCCGCTCAGACGAACCCGCTTTGGTTGTAGAATGTCTAAATGGTTACCGCATTAAAGAAAAAATGCCCACCAATATCGGCGAATTTACTGTGCCCCTTGGTGTGCCTGAAGTACTGAAATTTGGCGAAGATATTACCCTAGTAACCTACGGATCCTGCGTTAGAATTGCCCAAGAAGCCATAGAATTATTGGCCAATCATGGCGTCCGCGTTGAGTTAATCGATGTGCAAACCCTATTGCCATTCGATATCAATCACACCATCGTTGAACATCTTAAATCAACCAATCGCATTGCATTCTTGGACGAAGACGTACCCGGCGGTGCAACTTCCTACATGATGCAACAAGTGTTAGAGGTTCAAGGTGGATACAAATACCTCGATGCCCAACCACTCACTATCGCGGCAAAAGAACACAGACCTGCTTACGGCTCTGACGGGGATTATTTCTCCAAGCCATCCGTAGATTCTGTGTTTGAAGCCCTGTACAGTATGATGCACGAAGCAAACCCCAATAAATACCCAAGCCTGCGTTAATCCAACCCATAATTTACGGTGAACCAAAACTATCTTTTTCTTAGCGGACTTGAGCCATTCGTGGTTACACCTTCCGTCAATTTCGTAAATATCGGAGAGCGTACCAACGTCACCGGAAGTAAAAAATTTGCTAAACTTATTCTTTCAGGCGATTTTAACGGTGCCCTAGACGTTGCTCGACAACAGGTTGAAAACGGTGCCCAAGTAATCGATATAAACATGGACGAAGGAATGCTCGATTCCAAAGAAGCCATGACTCTTTTTGTGAATCTAATCGCCTCCGAGCCCGATATTTCTCGCGTTCCCGTAATGATTGATTCTAGCAAATGGGAGGTTATTGAAGCCGGATTAAAATGTTTACAAGGCAAGGGAATCGTTAACTCCATTTCCCTAAAAGACGGTGAAAAAGCTTTCATTGAAAAGGCAAAAAAAGTACATCGTTACGGTGCAGCGGTTGTAGTTATGGCCTTCGATGAAACCGGCCAGGCCGATAGTTTTCAACGTAAAATCGAGGTTTGTAAACGCTCGTACGATTTGTTGCTAAGCCTTGGATTTCCTGCGAACGATATTATTTTCGACCCAAACATTCTTACCGTTGCTACCGGTATTGATGAACACAACAATTACGCTGTAGATTTTATTGAAGCCACCCGTTGGATAAAAAATAATCTGCCCGGTGCACGTGTAAGCGGTGGTATT
>CANGWH010000051.1 GCA_947457565.1 Flavobacteriales bacterium | reverse complement strand
GTGTCAATCATACACTTACTATCCGATTTGCAATATAGGAAAGAAATTTGAAACTGCTTGGTTTTGTTTAAGCAAGAAGTGTGAACTTTGCAGACGATGGAACTGAAAGAACTAATTCAACGGGTAGAAACAGGTATTCAGCAAAGCGGTGTAAATCCGGAGGATGCGCGCAGTGGGGATGACGGGCAGTGGTTGTTATTACGCAACGAGACCCCCATTTACATAGATGCTTGGTTGGATGAACAATCCAGTCCATGGAATTATTTTTTATTTGAAACGGATCGTACTGTATTTCAAATCACCTTACCGTTTTGTTACGCTCCTACGTTGCAGCGTGAGGCATTTTTAGAGGAGATATTGACGGTAAATCTAAATTTATTATACGGTAAATTTTCGTTCAACAGTAGGGATAACGTGGTGGTATTATCGTATCGCGTACCAGGTTCTTCGTTCAAATCTGAGGATTTATCGGCGGTAATTGACGGATTATCGTATTACTGCGAAATGTCTTACCATGTGTTGAAGGACGAATTCAATCTGAAGCGAGTTTTGGTTGAGGGGGAAAACAGTTAATTGTTTCTTCAAGGAACTTAGATCTTCACTAGAAATCACCATAAGATACTATTGGGGATCCAGAACAGTAAATAGATCAACGATTTACGTTAGCAGTGTGATTTATCTGCCCGATTGGTTTACCATCCGTTGAAGATCGATGATTCCCTGTCTAGCCGCATAAAAGGTTGGGAATATTTTTAATGCTGTTTGGTATGCGGTTGCAGCACCCATGACATCGCCTTTTCCTTGAAGAATTAGTGCTTGCAGGTAAACATAAGCGGCTTTGGAAGGAACGTTTTCTTTTACTCGTGCTTGAATATGTTCCATACGTACTTCGCCTTTGGAAGCATTTGGGTTATCCAAGGCCAAGGAAATCATGGAATCGGAAGTGAGGATATTTCCGCGTGCCATTTCTACAAAACACATGTCCCACCAATAGGTATTTTCTTTGGTTTCTTGCCACAACTCACGAAATATCAGCATGGAAGCAGTGTCTTTACCTTGTTCCAATAATAATTTCGCTTTTAGCTCGCGCAATGCGTTGCTTTTGGGGTTGTATTTCAATCCTTTTTCTACGTAGTAATAGGGAGTTTTCGGATCTCTAACCACTCCAGGATTTCCGGAATTGTAGAAATAATGGTAATAACTGAGTGAGTCGTAAGCCCAAGTACTGATGGAAGAATCAACGCAAACCCACTGGGTTAATAATTGCGTTGCCGTGGTGTAATCACGGGCTTCTACCGACATAGTATACGCTTTTTCCAAGCTGTTTTTTTGATCGCCGGAGCAAGCAACTAGCATGGATAATGCAGACAGTAAATACAAGAATGGACGTTTCATTATTGTAGCAAATATAGTAAGATATTTTTCACCCCTTCGTTGTACTTTTGCGTATATGTTTGAGAACCTGCAAAATCGATTAGAGAAAGCATTTAAAAACCTCAAGGGGCAAGGGAAAATCAGCGAATTGAACGTTGCCGAGACGGTAAAGGAGATTCGCAGAGCATTGATATCGGCCGACGTTAACTTCAAGGTAGCCAAAACGTTTACCGATGATATTTTAGAAAAAGCCAAAGGTGAAGAGGTGTTGAAATCGGTTTCACCGGGGCAGATGTTAACCAAAATTGTACACGATGAATTGGTTAATTTGTTGGGCGGAACCAAGAGTGATTTGCAGCTTAATGGTAATCCTGCTGTCATCTTAATTGCCGGTTTACAAGGTTCGGGTAAAACAACCTTTTCGGGTAAACTAGGTAGACATTTAAAATCGTTGGGTCGTAATCCTTTGTTAGTAGCGGGCGACGTTTATAGACCGGCTGCGAGAAAACAGTTGGAGGTTTTGGGGGAACAGACGGAGGTAAAAGTTTATAACGAAGAGGGTAATAATGACCCGGTATCCATTGCGGAAAATGCTATAAAGTATGCCAAACAATACAACCATAACGTAGTGATTGTGGATACGGCGGGTAGGGTTTCTGTGGATCAGGAGATGATGAATGAGATTGCTCGATTAAAAGGAGCCTTGAAGCCTGCGGAGATATTGTTTGTAGTAGACTCTATGACGGGACAGGATGCGGTGAACACAGCGAAGGCTTTCAATGATGTGCTTGATTTTACCGGTGTTGTATTAACTAAATTGGATGGTGACACCCGGGGCGGTGCGGCGTTGAGTATATTACAAGTGGTAAACAAGCCGATCAAGTTTGCCTCTTTGGGTGAAAAGATGGATGCCTTGGATGTATTCTATCCCGATCGTATGGCGGGCAGAATCTTGGGTATGGGTGATGTTGTGTCGTTGGTAGAGCGTGCGCAAGCCGTTTATGATCAAGAGGAAGCGGAACGATTATCGAAAAAAATTGCCAAGAATAAGTTTGATTTGGAAGACTTTTTAGGTCAACTTCAGCAAATTAAGAAAATGGGTAATATCAAGGATTTGTTGGGTATGTTACCTGGCGTTGGCAGTCAGATTAAGGATTTAGATATCAATGACGATGCATTCAAAGGCATTGAATCGTTGATTCAGAGTATGACGCCCCAAGAGCGTGCAAAACCAGAGATTTTGAATAACAGCAGAAAGCAGCGAATTGTGCGAGGCAGCGGCAGAAGCATACAGGAGTTGAATAAATTACTCACTCAATTTGAGCAAATGCGAAAGATGATGAAGATGATGAGCAATAAAGGGGGCAAAATGCCAAGTTTCCCTGGGATGGGCGGAATGGGAAGAAGATAACGCATACGCACGAAAACCGGGGATGATAATTGAATTAGGTAGCGATAATATGGATTATCCTGCATCAATGAATACATTCTTATTTCAGTAAAAATTAAAAGAGTATGACGAAAGACATTTCGGCCCTTCGAAAAGAATACACTAAGGGGCAGTTGGATGCATCCATTTTAGGTTCGGACCCATTGAAGGCCTTTAGACAGTGGTTTACGGAGGCGTTGAATTCTGAAGTATTGGAGGCAAATGCCATGATATTGTCTACCGTTTCCATGGAAGGAAAGCCGTCTTCTAGGGTTGTTTTATTGAAGGAGATTACGGAGGAGGGAATTGTGTTTTTTACCAATAAATCAAGCAGAAAGGGCCAAGAAATTGCACAGAATCCCGATGTATCGGTGGTGTTTTTTTGGGGCGAATTGGAACGGCAGGTGAGGATGGAAGGCAGAATTCGTGATATTTCCGAGGAGGCTAATGATGAATATTTTTATTCGCGTCCCAGAATTAGTCAGGCAGGAGCCGTGGTTTCTCCGCAAAGTCAAGTGATTTCTGACCGTGGAGTTTTGGATAGTGCAATGAATGATTGGTTGGCTGATGAGACCAAGTTAATTCAACGTCCAGCGCATTGGGGTGGTTATGAGATTGTGGTGAATCGGATTGAATTTTGGCAGGGCCGCCCAGGGAGGGTTCATGATCGGATTGTATTTGTATTAAACGAAAACGACTCCTCCGAGGGTGAGTCGAAGGAGTCGTGGAATATTTGTAGGCTAGCGCCTTAAGTAGTTATTCGGATTTAAAATTATCCATCAAATCGCTGGCGATACCGGTAAAGCTAAATCCACCGTCGTGGAATAGATTCTGCATGGTAACCATGCGGGTATAATCGCTGAAAAGGGAAATACAGTATTCTGCGCATGCATCGGCAGGTGCATTGCCCAGCGGGCTCATGATATCGGCATAATTAAAGAAGGAATCAAAACCACCTACACCGCTACCGGCAGTTGTTTTGGTAGGACTTTGGGAGATGGTATTAACACGAACTTTTTTATGTTTACCGAAGTGGTATCCGAAGCTACGGGCGAAACTCTCAAGAAGGGCTTTTGCTTCAGCCATTTCGGAGTAATCGGGGAATGTTCTTTGGGCGGCAATGTAACTCAACGCTAAAATGCTACCCCATTCGTTCATGGCATCCTTGTTCCAAAGCACTTGCATTAGGCGATGGAAACTCATGGCAGAGATATCCAAGGTTGTGTGCATGTAATCGTAATTTAATTCGGTGTATGGGATTTTTTTACGAACGTTAAGACTCATACCCACAGAATGTAGTACAAAATCTAATTTTCCTCCCAACGCTTCCATGGAACCATTGATAAGGTTTTCCAAATCTTCCATTTTGGTTACATCGGCATAGATAAGGGGAGCGTTTAATTTTTTAGCGAGGTCTTCGGTTTGACCTACGCGAGCGGCCACTGGGGCATTGGTAAGTACTATTTGAGCGCCTTCCGCTACGCAGGCTTCCGCTACTTTCCAAGCGATGGATTGTTCGTTCAGGGCACCGAATACGATGCCTTTTTTACCTGCTAAAAGTTGTTTTGACATACTTGATTGGATTAAGATTCAAGGGCAAAAATAGGGAACAATGAATAAGGGCGTATCAATTTTAATCATGGGAATATCATTTTATTGGTATTAAGTGGGGTGTTTTTTTGGTTTCATGGGTACATTTTTGTTACTTTACATTCAATAGTTAACAGAATTAGCATGCAAAAATTTCTACTTACAATTTTATTGATGGTTGGATTAACGACATTGAACGCTCAATTCGTGGATCCAGGATTTAAAATTACCGGTGAGATTGCGGTACCGAGTACCAAGAAAGTCACTAACCGGAGTGCCGCAAACCCTAGAAATTGCGAATGGGATACGCTTACATTTCCATCAATGGGAAGTTCGGGATATAACAGTGTTACAGTAAGAAAAGGCTTTGCTTTGGGTCAGTTTTATGGTGCGCCTGGGGAGGTTCAAGTGAGTGGATTTAGATTTTACGGTTTTGCCATCATCCCAAGTGGCAGTGTGTATCGCAAGGTGAATGCCATTTGTAATTTGTACAAAGCCGGCACAGATTCTTTGCCATCGGGCAGTCCATTGGCCTCCGATACCATAACCATAGATACAGTATTGGGAACCAGTATACCCTTATCAAGAATAACCCACGAAGCTGTTTTTAGCAAAATTGTCAATTTTACTAACGACCATTACATCGTAGTTGTTGAAACAGATTCTGCCGATGGAATTCTCGCTGTGGTTACCAATAATTATGGTAATGCAGACGGAGATTTTCGAAATATTGGTTGCGGCAGTGTTAGCGGAAAATGGTACCGTTGTATGAATTTAAATATTGGAGGAACTACGTTCAATGCCCACATGCAGTTTTTCCCCATTACTAAGTATACGTTTGGAACGGATTTTACGACTACACAACAGTGTTTCCCAAGTTTCGATACGTTGCGATTCCCTTCCAATTACAAGAAAACGGTTGCTGGAAGTGTTTATTACAATTATTACGCGTATTTGGATGAACTATATCCTACATTCATGTACCAAGACTTTTGTCATCAATGGCTATTTGATAACACAACTTTTGCAAACGGCAAGGAAGGGAAATTCAAACCGCGTTCTCGCAAGAATATTCCGGTGCGTTTAACCTCCGTGGTTTACACATACAGTAATTCAGCGTATTGCCGAGACACAGCAGACCAACTGATTTATTTTAATCCTACCATTCCTATTCCTTCTAAGGTGCCCAATGGTTGTATTGGAGATTCATTGCGGATTGTCTTGAATTCGGATGCGGGAGTAACGGTGGAATGGTACAAGAAAATTACCGATGCTAAGCCTTTCCACACAGGATCTAGTTATACTATTGCCAAGCTGATTGGTAATGATACCTTTTATGTTCGGTCAGTGAATAATACTTGTTTTTCTAAATTTGGGACCTTGGCGATCAATGCCTATGAATATCCGAAGACGTTAACTACGCGCAATGATTCGTTGTGTGCTGGTGCAGCGGCTAATTTATCTGCATCCACAGATAAAGGCGAAGTTCAATGGTTTACCATGCCCAATGGAGGGAATCCTGTGTATATCGGAAATACCTTAACTACAGGCAAATTAACGGCCGATACCTTTTTTTATGTACAAGCCATTAATGGGGTTTGTGCTTTAGCGGGTGGAAGAACCAAAGTTCAAGCATTTGTGGGTAGTAATTTTGCGCCCGAAAGTCCTGTGGTTGCCTTTACTGATACCGTGGTTTGTGCTAAAACAGGCAGCAGAACCGTGGAATTAAGAGCATCGTTATCCGGATCGGATACTTTACGTTGGTTCAATGCATCAAGTTCGGGAACCCTGCTTGGCAAAGGCGGAAAATACAGCTATTCAGCTCCTGCAGTACGAGGAAAATATACGGTATATGTAGAAAGTTGGAACGGGGTATGCGGCAGTGGAAGAACTCCCGTAAATGTAGTAGTAAATAATTATTCAACGGTTTTTGGCCCCGAGGGTGATATTATTTGTGCTGGAGATTCGGCTGATTTATTTGCGGCTGTGCAGTGGGGTGAAATTCGTTGGTATAACAATAAATCCGGTAGTTCATTTGCATCGGGTAATTCTGCTAAAATTGGTGATTTAACAAAAACCAGCTATGTTTACTTTAAATCATCCGAAGGATTCTGCGAGAGTGCAACTTTTGATAGTGTGGAAGTAGTGGTCAATGATGTACCTAAGCCAACTACGGTAAGTGCTCCTACTATTTGTGCCAAAGCCTTGGGTGAGTTAACCGTAGATGTACCTTATGGAACGGTTAAATGGTTTGAAGACGCATCGTCTACCACGCCTGTTTTTACCGGTGAAAACTTCAAGTTAGGAATGGTATTGGCTGGTCAGACATACTACTACGAGATTTCCAATAAAAATTGTGTTTCAAATCGTGAGCCATTGGAGTTAAAGGTATTGCCAAGACCTACGGCAGGATTTACATGGACTCTTTTGTGGCAGCATAAGATCAACTGCGTTCCTATAACAACTGCGGGTTTAACTATTTTCTGGGAATGGGGTGATGGTCTAACAAAATCAGGGTTACCGGGTGTACACCAATATGCGAATGCTGGGAATTATACGGTTCGTATGATTGCAACAAGTTCGTCTACTGGATGTAAAGACACGGCGGACATACCCGTAATTGTAGATCATTTGGGATTAACTGCGAAGAATTTATTAGCAACGGCATCGGTTTATCCCAATCCTGTGGAGAACAGTGAAGTGATTGAGTTTAATGGGCTAGAAAACGGTAATGTAGCTTGGATGAATATTCAAGGAGCCGTAGTTGCTACATCTGAGGTTACTGGAGGTTACGCATTAGTGCCCGTGAATATAGTTTCAGGCATCTATTTCTTGCAAATTAGTAGCGACAAACAGCAGTTTGCTCCAGTTAAGGTATTTGTAAAATAAGCAATTATTTAATTAGATTTGGTGTCCATGAGGTCTCTAAGACCCATGGACATCAAGTTGAATCCCATCACCAACAGCATGATGGCGAAACCGGGTATAAGTGCCATATATGCATTATCTAGAACTAGGTATCCCATATTTTCTTTAACCATCATTCCCCAGGTTGGAGTAGGAGGAGAAACGCCTAATCCCAAGAAACCTAAACCGGCTTCCAATAAAATGGCCGCGGCAAAATTGGTAGTTGCCAACACCGTTAATGAGCCTTTTGTGTTTGGTAAAATATGGATTAGCATAATTCGCCAGGAGGAAAATCCATTAATTTTTGCTGCCATAATGAACTCTCTTTCTTTGAACTGTAGGGTTTGACCTCGAACTACTCTTGCTACTTCTACCCAGGTAGAAAGCGCTGTAGCAACCATTACTTGATAAAGTCCTTTGGGTAAAAACAGGCTGAGACCCATGGCGATTAATAAAGTGGGAACCGACCAAAACACAGCGATTAGCCAACTTAAGAATTTATCGGTGCGTCCTCCATAATAGCCCGATATTAACCCAATAAACACACCCAAAAGCAAAGAACTTATCATGGCAATGAAGCCAATAGTAAGGGAAACTCTGCTTCCAATAATCATTCGGCTAAGGACATCTCGTCCAAATTGGTCGGTACCTAACCAGAACCGTATCGATTGTATGTTACTGGTTGTTGGATTACGGTTATCGGCGCTATGGTGTTTATCTCCTTCACCGATGGGCTTAATTTTAATAGGGTTTGGATTACCGGTAAGCCAAATTTGCCATGCGGATACGTGGGTAGATTTGGTCTGTGAAGCTGCTTCAATATACAATTTACAAGTACCTGGCGGTAAATTTTTCCATTCTTGTACGATGCGGTTGGCATTGGAGCTATTGTCTGGAGCTATGCTGTAGCCAAGAATGGCAACTATGGACAGAATTCCACAAATGGAAAATCCGATGAGAAACAGTTTACTTTTTCGTAGTGCCTGTAGCATCACTTGCAAATGTAGGGGATGCGAGTGCATCTTTTCCATATATATCCAAGGCGGCGATGATGGCGGTAAAAATCCAAAGCGGTACCGCTATTTTATCGTATTGACTATAATTATTTAAAAACGCATGAAAATAGTAGGTACTTAATCCTAAAATTGCAATCATGGCAGTAAATCGGATTTTACCAATGGGGTGTTGGTAAATTACTTTTAGAGCATAGCCCAAAGTTCCCAAAACTATAGAAACAAAGAGGATTAAGCCCAGATAACCAGCTTCACTCATGGCGGAGAAGTATTCGCTATGGGCATCGCCTAAATCACCAGAAAAGGTAGAAATCAAGGTGAGTTCATCGCTTTTTTGGAACGCACCGTATTGGAAAACGTAGGTTCCGGGGCCAAAACCAAACAAGGGTTTTTCTTGCACCATACGAGCGGCACATTTCCATCGATTAATTCTTTCTAGGTTAGACGGATCGGTGGTTATGTTGGAAACGGATTTTACGTGACCTTCTATGTCGTCTGCCGAACCCTGTTTATTGGCTTCCAAACTATATAGAATTGTATCCTGGTTATAAATTCCATAAGCTAATACGGCAGATAGCGCGATTAAAACTATAGAAAATTTGATTTTAAATCGAATTAAAAAATAAACGGCTGCCGCTGCTAGTAAACTCAACCAAGTAGCTCGGGTATAACTCACCACAATACCAAATAGCAGTATGCTTAACAATAATAACAGCAATGGAGTAACCGTTATAGGGATTTTAAAATGTCTTCCAGCCAAGGCGTAAATTAACAGTATGGGAACGGCGAAAGCGATGGCTGCTGCGTATTGGCCATGATCAGGGAAGAAGGGCCAAGACACAGAATAACTGGAACTTCGCAAAAATCCATCGGCAGAGTGTTTGATTAGGGTATAAATCACCAAACCCAGAGTGGTGAATGTGAAAACTTTGTAAAACCAGTGTATTTTATAGAAATCGCGAAAAATATGCAGTACGGCGAAGTAAAAAATTACGATATACCAAGTTCGCGCCAGTACAAATTTGAAGCTAACCATCGGCATGGTACTGAAAGGGATGCTTAACCAATACCAACCTAAATAAGTTGCCATTATCAAACTCAGCGGATGGAAAAGAATCTTCTTATTGATAACTGGATTTCTGAGCCACCAAAAAATCAAGGCCACAAATAACAAAATATAAATGGGTTCCGTGGGTATGGTTAATCCAAATCCGCCGGGCAAATCGTCGTAATTGATACTTAATGGTACTAAAGCTCCCGAAAATAAGAGTGTTTTTTCGGTATGGAGGAAAAGTAGGAGCAGAAATCCCGCAACCACCGGAGCCAATAATAGCATGAACCATTGTTGGGTAGCGATGAGGGTAAAAATTAATGCCAATCCAGCAACTATAGACCAAAGTTGCCAAGATTTTACCGATGTAGTTGGTGGAGTTATCAAAGGTATACGGATAAAAACCGTGGAGTATTAATCTAATTCTTCCTCAACAACGGCTAATTTTTTTGGCTTGAATAGTTCTAAGATAACAAGAACTATGGCGGTACCAAAGAAAGTAGCTAACACGGAAAGTATCAGCACCAGCGTGCGTTTTGGCCAAAATTTTATTTCTGGTTTTACCGCAGCCTGTACGGTCATTTTGTGGGATAAATTCTCATTTACATCCACCATTCTACGGTCGTATTGAGCAATCAAATCACTTTCTTTTTCTTCTTCTAACTTGATTAATTCGTTCAGTGCCACAAAATCACCACCGTTACTTACTAAGGTTTTTTGTTGTTCTAATAAGTCTTTAAGTTTCGCTGCTTTTAATCCACCTGCGGCTTGGGCTTTGTAAATTTCTTCTGCCAAGGCTCTACTTTGTTCTTCGTAGTTGGTTATCCCTTTTTCGCCCAGCTTTCGCATTTCGTTTTTAATGCTGGTAATTTTATCGCGTTTGTTTTGCAACGCACGTTCAACAATATGCAAGGCAGGGATTGCAATTTGATTTTGGATTTCAGTTTTTACAGAATCGTATAGCTTTGCCATGCCATTGGCTATATCCGCTGCCATTTGTGGATCCTCATCCAATACATCAATGGTTACAGAAAGATAGCGAGTTCGGGTAACTGCGATATTTTCTTTTAGTTTATAATCCAAGGCGGTTTTTGGGAATTTTTCCGTTTGAGGATTAATGTTATAGTGTTTGTAAAGGTTGAAATTACGGACCAAACGCCCCATTAAATCACCGCTTAATAGAATCTGCATGGCTTTTTCAGCCTCTTCCTCTTCTCCAAATTCCAAGGGATCTTTTTGTCTTTGACGGGCATCGGACAATAAGGCATCCGAGATAGAGTTATTTTTGGTGGGATAAAAAATATGGGTGGCCTTGTATTTAGGTTTAGTGATTGCCGGCATAGTGATAATCACGGCTAACAAAGCGGCAATACCGCAAGCGATGATTAGAACTTTTCTCCATCGCCAGAAAAAATTTATTACATCAACAAAATTTAGGGGCTTTACGGATGTGCTTGGAATTAAATCGTAGTTGGAACTCTTAGACGATTTCTTTTCTTTGTTTTTTGGCATAAAAATTATTCGCGTACTCTTATCTTCTATAGGCGTCAATTTTCAAAATTAGGTATAGAACGCAAGGAATGTATGAAAATTCTACCTGTTGATGATAAGTTATCTACATAACAATTGTGGGTATCTGGGCCGATGTATAACCTATATCACTGATTTTCAATGAAATGAGGATAGTTTATGTGAGGGTTGTTAAATGTCAAAAAATCGCAATACCATATCAAATTCCCTATTATTTTCTTCATCCATATCTTCGGACATGAAAATATTTTCAACGCGGTAATCGTGTCTATTTAAGGAAGTTACAATGGGTTTCACGGTGGTGGTATTGAGTTTTATGTTAACCCAGAGCGTTTGGTCTTCGCGTTGTTTTAAAACAAGTCCAATGATTTTAGCCCCATTTTCTTCAATTATTCGAGCTAAATGAGAGGGTGCATAGCTGCGATTATCCAAGTTTAGCACTAAAATAGCCCCAAGTCCTCGGTAAGTAAGGCTTTCTGCAATGTACTTGTTGATTTGTTTTTGCTCGGTAATACCAACAAATTCTCCTTGGGTATTACATACTGCTAATACCGATAAATCGTTGGCCGATAATAGTGGAATTAACTCGTAAAGGTGATTGTTAACCGTAGCCACTGGTGGGTATGGATGAACGGGGATTACATCCACCAATAATTTACTTTTAGGTAATGTAGCCAAGTTGGCTAGTCGGGCGTAATTAACCACTTGTTTTTTATCAATAACCGGTAATTCTGTTACACCGTTTTGCACCATAAATTCCATGGCCGCCTCAACAGTATCGGTTGTCCGTAAGGGGCTAAGTCGATGGTTTACTAAAGATTCAGCGATCATGGTTATTAGATTTTAACAAAATTTAAGGAGCTAAAACACAAATATATGGGAATGGGGGCTGTTGTCCTACTTAAAAACGACGGGTTGGTAAATTATGACGATAGGGCCGATAGCGCTAAAATTTTACCAGTGATGCGAGTTTTCAGAAATCCAGGTGCCATGGGTTTTCATTACCTGTTCTATCAGTTCGCGGGCACATCCATAACCACCCTTGGCGGAGGCAATGTACTGAGCAATATTTTTTACTTCTTGGCAAGCATCGGCAGGACAGCAAGGCAGCCCCACTTTTTGGAGAACCGGAATATCGGGGAAATCATCACCCATATAGGCAATTTGATGGGGTTGCAAATTCCAGGTTTCGCAGGCTTCTTCAAAAGCTTCCATTTTATGACTCTGACCGAGGTAAATGTACTGAATCCCCAACCCTCGCAATCGGTCGAGAATGCCTGATCCTTTTCCACCGCTGATGATGGCAATGGGATAACCCTGTTTTACGGCATGTTGCAAGGCATAACCGTCTTTTATATTCATGGATCTAAGCATATGTCCTTCTTCGGTAACCAATACTTGCCCGTTGGTTAATACACCGTCTATGTCAAAAATAAAGGCTTTGATTTGGCTGAATATTTCTAGGATATTTTCCATGAATGCTTAGGTTTATTGGTGCAAAAAAATAGTTAAGAGGTGTTTTGGTCAATAAAGCAATGAATATGTAGCTGTAATAGTGGATTGAACCGATTATTACCAAAAATTAAGCGTATTAATTTTAATGTGTTTTAGTGATATTATCTATGGTTACGATAATTAGATCTGCGATATTTTTGTTTTCGGCATCCAATTTTTTTACTTGACTTTGGGTTCTTGCACCGATGGTTACCACATTAATTTTAAGGGGTAAATTGCTAATTTTACCTTGATCGGCGGCATATGTTTGCAAGTACCATTCGATGCTTTGATGGTTGTCTGAATGGTAAGTACCGTTGTAATGGATAAAAATTCGTGGTTGAGGTGTGAGGTTACTATAATTGGTAGTGTTAGATATACGCGAACCATTACCGGCTTCTGGACCTATGGATGGTTGCAGGTTCTGCATAATATTCCAAGCCATGGCAGCATCTTTGATGGCTTGAGACATGGGTAGATTCTGTCCACCGTGTCCGCCAGTTGCTTTAAAAATATCGGCGTAACAAGTTAACGTGCTATCGTAGGGAAATGGTAAAGGAGGGCATAGACTTTTTTGTTCTGCAGACAGTGTGTCTAGTGCTTTCACACCGCCTCTGTAGACCAAGTTTGCGTATTTTCTAGGTACGTTGGTGGCGATAAAGGGCAAATCGTTTTCTTTGGCAAAATCAACCAACGGCTTGTAATCGGTTTTGAAATTAGGCCACAATTTCACGGCGTTTTTCAATTTGGTATAGTGTGGATCTTGACCAAACATGGCTCCCATCGGGGAAACGGAGGTTTGTGTTTTTTGGGCCGATGTATCGGTGGGTTTTAAATATTCGTTCAGGGCTAATTGTTGATCGGTTTCAAACATTTCGGCACCCAAAGCCATGTTTGGAGAGATCATGTATAAGTCCTGTGTAGTTTGAAGTTGCAACCAATGTACTAATGGATTATCGTGAAGTTCTCCAAAAAGAATTATCGTTGGTACGGTAGGGTTGAGCTCTTTTTTTAGGGTTTGTAACCACTGCGTATAGGTTATCTTTTTCCCTTTGGCATCGAACAACTGCATTGGTTGATCGGAGCTGGTGTATTTGGGTTGTTCTACCCCAGTTTTGGTTGCTTGAGCGATTGCCGACGGTGCAAACAGGCTAACGAATGCAAGCATGAGTCCAACAGCCCAGCCGAAGATAGGTTGGGGAGTAAAAGGTTGTATCAATACAGAAAATAAAGGATTTTGGCTGTATTGGGCCGGATTCATCGTAGCGGTGGATTTATATTTATCGATGCGGATGTTGGTGCCGGACTTTCTATTTTCCATACAACAAATATAAGGTCAAACCATGGGGAGATTTACTTCCAATTAAAGTATGCTGCGGGAAGTGCGTGATGATTAAAATCGAAGAGACACATATTTTCCCAGCTGCTTCCACCGCCGTTAAGTTGAGAATCGCACGAAAATTCTTTTTTGGTAACAAATGCGGGTTCCCAATAGGCCATACCGCGAAAATAGATAGTTTGTTTAGCGGTAGACCATACATGGGCTAGCCAATCGAGTTGTTTTTTGGGATCTGCCGAAAAATCCGTGCATAATTGGTTAGCATTTCCTATGGCATTGTGGCATTGGTCTAGCCAGGATAACGTAAATGGATGGGCTGTTTCTGCGATAATAAATGGTTTTTTAGAGGTACCGCAAATGGATTTGCAGGTTTTTATAAAATTGTGGGTTTCACAACCGTGCCAAAAACCATAATAAGAAAACCCCCAAACGTCAAATTCAAAATTAGCTTTTTGGTAAAAATCAGCAATCCAAGCAATAGTAGTAGCACTACCAGCTACATGGAGCATGATTTGGGTGTTTGGAGCCGCTATTTTTGCGCCTTGGGCACCGGCATTAAAAAGCTTAGCCACAACACTGGCTTCTTCAATCTTCCCAGAAAATTTACCCTTTGGCCATAACATTCCCGGCGTAATTTCGTTTCCAATTTGTACAATACTGGGTTCTGTTCCTTGTTGGGTAAATTGTTGTACCACGGTTAGCGTGTACTCTTTAAGGGTATCGGTTAACGCTTCTAAGGGTAAGTTTAACCAACGGGCGGGTGCGGATTGGTTGCCTGGATCGGCCCAAACATCGGAATAATGAAAGTCAAGCCACAGGGCCAGTTGTTGTTGCTTCGCTTGTTTGGCTAAATCCAAAAGCTGTTCTACGGTTGCGTGGGGGTAAACGGGTTTCCCCGTTAGAATTCTTACGCGCAGTGTATTAACACCTGCATTTTTCGCAAATGTCAACAGGTCTATTTCCTTACCGAGACTATCGTAGAATTTTTGTGGATTGGCGCCCCATGCGGCGTACGTGGTAATATCCCATGCTTTTATGGTATCATAGGATAGGAACTCCGATTTTGGTTCAGTAATCGTGGGGGGTTTCTCGCAGGCCGATAGACAAACTAAACAGAAAGTAGAGAGTAGGCGGATGAAGGATTTAGAACTGAACTTGTTACTAATCATTGAGATACTTGCAATTTATTGGAAATCATCAAAAATTCAAGCATCCCTAAATTATAAAATTACCAACCCAAGATCCAAGCAAACATTAACGGTGCTACGATAGTAGCGTCGCTTTCCACGATGAATTTAGGGGTATGGATATCCAATTTCCCCCAGGTGATTTTTTCATTGGGAACCGCTCCTGAGTAACTACCGTAGGATGTAGTAGAGTCGCTAATTTGGCAGAAGTAACTCCAGAAAGGGATATTTTCCATTTCCATATCCTGATACAACATAGGTACAACACAAATAGGGAAATCACCGGCGATACCTCCACCAATTTGGAAGAATCCAACGCCTTTTCCTTCGCTATTCTTTACGTACCAATCGGCCAACCAAGCCATATATTCGATACCACTTTTCATGGTTGAGGCTTTGATTTCCCCTTTGATAACATAGGAAGCGAAAATATTTCCCATGGTAGAATCTTCCCAGCCTGGAACAACGATAGGAAGGTTTCTTTCTGCAGCGGCTAGCATCCAGGAATCCTTGGGGTTGATTTCGTAATACTGCTCAAGTTCGCCGCTCAACAAAATCTTGTACATGAATTCGTGGGGGAAAAAGCGTTCTCCTTTATCATCGGCGCCTTTCCAAATGCCATGAATATGTTTTTGTAATCTACGAAATGCCTCTTCTTCGGGGATACAAGTATCGGTAACCCTGTTGTAGTGATTTTCCAATAAATCCCATTCGTCTTGTGGACTTAAATCGCGGTAGTTGGGTACGCGTTTGTAGTGGTTATGTGCCACTAAGTTCATAATGTCTTCCTCCAGGTTTGCACCGGTACAGGAGATGATATCCACCTTTCCTTGTCTAATCATCTCGGCCAAACTTTTACCCAATTCTGCGGTACTCATCGCACCAGCAAGAGTAACCATCATTTTCCCCCCTTCGGTAAGGTGAGTTTCGTAACCTTTGGCTGCGTCAACAAGTGCAGCAGCGTTAAAATGCAAATAATGTTGTTCGATGAATTGAGAAATAGGACCTTTCATGAGGC
>CANGWH010000050.1 GCA_947457565.1 Flavobacteriales bacterium | reverse complement strand
TTCTTTTCTCCCACGAGGTCAATTTTCATAATTACGGTACTACTCCAAGTTAATCCTTGGCTCACGCCTAATAGGATATTGGCGAAAATAACCCAATTCCAATGAAGGGTACTAATTAAAATAAATGGAACTGGTAGTGCTAAAACCCATCCCCAAATCAGTAGGATTCTTCTTCCATATCGGTTAGAAAATCTACCGGCAATGTAATTGGCCAAGGCTTTCGAAATCCCAAAGGCGGTAATAAAAGAAAGAAAGGCAGAGGTTGATTCGATGCCAAATTGTTCATGGGCATATTGGGGGAAAATACTGCGTTCCATGCCCACCATGCCTCCAACAAAGGCATTAACAATCACCAATAAAGTAAATTGTTGCCAATTTTCTTTTAACCCTTGTGGATGTTTATTGTAGGATGGGTTCATATTTTGTCCTTGCTAGCAAACAAAATTGAACCTAAATCCCGACCGAAAAATTTACATATGTTAAAAAATGAGAGGTGTTAATCTTTGTGAATTGTCTTGATTTATAGATTTAACATTTATTGAATTGTAAAAATACCTGTGGATCTACCTGCGGGAATAATACAAAATGGATTTAAACACGAACCCCAAATAGATAACCAACCCCAGCAGATAATACCATGGCAATCGTTCCCCAAATTGTTATTCGAATGATAGATTTGAATGGACTAGAACCGCCGGTATAGGCACTGATGCTTCCTAAAATAATCAAGAAAATCAACGTGAAACCATACAGCCAATATTCCATTCCGTTCACGGGTAAAAATAAGGTTACCAACAATGGAAAAACCCCACCCAATAAAAAAGATGCCCCTGAAGCCAATGCGGCTTGCAAGGGATTCGCCTGACTAATTTCGGTGATTCCTAATTCATCCCGAACGTGGGCACCCAAAGCATCGTGTTCGGTTAACTCAATAGCAACTTGTTTTGCAGTTTCCTTAGATAATCCTCGGCGCTCATAAATTTGGGCAAGGATGGTTAATTCTTCTTCGGGCATTTCCTCTAACTCCAACTTTTCACGCGCTATATCTGCAGTTTCAATATCGGTTTGAGAACTTACCGATACATATTCCCCTGCCGCCATCGATAAAGCACCTGCTACCAATCCAGCAACTGTGGCCAAAATGATGGGTTCACGGGTAGAACTAGCAGCTGCAATACCAATAGCTAAACTGGATATGGAAATGATACCGTCATTAGCCCCCAATACGGCCGCACGTAACCAATTACTGCGATGAATGTAATGACTATCTAAATAATTGTCGATATTGATATTGTTACTTTCGCCCATGGAATTTTTTGGGAAATTTACAATGAATTTAAGAAAAAATGTCTTTGGTTTTAGATTTGTTTTTAGTTAGTGCGATAATGGTCTGCGTTTAATCATCCCACCCTTGGTCTCTTTAACCGAATTCATTACAACGAAAGCATTGGGTTCGATTTTTTCAATTTCGATATTTAATTTGTTCAATTCCAATCGCGTAACTACGGTATAAATAATATCGGTATCTGTCATTTCACCCCGTCTGCCAAATCCTTTTTTCCCTTTATAAATTGTTACGCCCCTTCCCATGTTGTTGGTAATCATGTTTTTGATTTCCTCACATTTGGTAGCAACAATGGTAACCCCTATGTATTCCTCAATACCTTCCACAATAAAATCCAAGGTTTTGGATGCAGATAAATAGGTAATCATTGAATAAAGTGCAATCTCGATACCCAGATAATGGGCTGCGGTACCGAAAATCACAATATTGATTATGATGATAATATCTCCTATGGTAGATCCTGTTTTTCTGCTTAAATAAATTGCCAACACTTCAGTACCATCAATTACAGCCCCACCGCGAATAGCAAAACCAATCCCCGCGCCCAAAAAGAATCCTCCAAAAACAGCAACAAGTAAATTATCGTTGGTTACATTGGGGAAACTTACGGTTGCCAGAACTACGGATAATCCTAAGATGGCAATAGCCGTTTTAATAGCAAATAGTTTGCTCACAATATTTTTAGCCATCAATACAAAGGGAAGGTTTACTAAAATGATTAGCACAGGAAGAGGAATCTTTGTTAGCTGTGAAATCAATAAAGAGATACCTGTGGCACCCCCATCAATAAACTGATTGGTTAATAGGAAGCCCTTAAATCCAAAAGCTGCCGAAAAAATACCGATAGTTATTAACAGAAAATCCTTTAGCGACCTTCGCAGAGTAATCATTAATATCCTGTAAGCCTTTATTAAGATAAATTGCGAATACCCATTTTTAGTGTCATTGTGTTTTTGAAAACGCTGAATGGTGGTGTTTAATATTACTTTTTTCCAAAATGAATGCATAATTTCTAAAATTTAATAACAAGTTAGAAGAATAGAGTAGGTTAACGCAAAATTGAATCCAGTGGTTTCCCTTTGGCCAATTCGTCCACCAACTTGTCTAGGTAACGAACTTTTTGTGTTAATTCATCTTCAATAGTCTCAACGCGAATCCCACAAATAACCCCCGTAATGAATGAAGCTCTTGGATTAATTGAGCATTGATTAAAAAACGATTCAAATGTGGTAGGTGTGGCACAGAATTTCTGAATTTCTTGATTGTTTAATCCTGTAAACCAGCGGAATACTTCCAATAGTTCTTCCTCTGATCTGCCTTTTCTTACTACCTTATTTACGTATAAAGGATATATCGAACCCACCAATAGGTCCCCGATTTTTGTGGAGTTTTTTGAATTGGATTGCATAGTTTACACTTAACTTAATTGACATAATATAAGGAAAAATTGTGAGATTTAAAAATTAATCGATAAGCCAAAATATAGTCTCCTTCCTTGATTCGGTGCGTAAACATAACTAGGATCGAACGTCAATGCATAGGGATTTTCTGAGGTTGGTACAATTTGACCGTCTGTGGAGTATTCTACCTTCTTGTCAAAAGGATCATGTGAGCGTGCAATGAGAAATGGATTCCTTTTCGCAGGGGTCCAATTGAGTAAATTTTTAATACCGAAATTTATACTAAACCTAGGATTAATCTTCGTTGATACCTGGATGTTTTGCAAACTCCACCAGGGTGAATATTCCTGTCTTGGATCTAAGTTTCCCAATAAGGGAAGTCGCATCGGACTATGAAAGTTCCCTGTGTATTCAAGGGTAGTATGTATTTGAGGCAGTTGATATTTTAACAACCAGACCCCCGAAAATCTAGATTGAAACAGAGGCGTCCAACGCGTTCCTGCTTCCTGCACGAAAACATCCAAAACGGTTACACCAAAATTGGCCGTAACCCGTTGATGAAATTGAGTGTTTATATTGGCCGATATTCCTCGACTCACAGAATACCCATTCAGGTTTGAATAGAATATTGTATTGGGATCCGATTCGTAATCAGCAATAATTTTATTGCTAAAATGGGTATAAAAGAGTGAGGCATCCATGGTGCACAGTAAATCCGATTTTTTACTTGCTGTATAGTTCCAGTTTATAGTTGAATTCCAAGATTGTTCGGGTCTTAGTTCTTCTTGAAATACCACCGCTCGAGCACCGGTTAAGGAAGCGTGATCTTCGGTGAAAATATTGGCAACTCGGTAGCCATTCCCTAAGCTCCATCGTAAAATATGTAGGTTGTTTTTGCTATTCCATTTGTAATTCACACGCGGTGATAATATCCTACCATGAACCGAATGGATGTCGTATCGAATCCCAAATAGGAGTTTGCTGCGGTTGTTACATACTATTTCATCTTGCAAGAAAAAACCGGGCAAATGGACTCGAGAAGGCATATTGATTCCCAAAGTATTCATTGTGCTGTATGAAAAAGTAGCAGGCGTATTGTCATCGTAATAGGTAAATCGATAGGCGAATCCGGCAAGAATAGAGTGTATGTAAACCGATTTATTCCATAATAATTGACCGAATAATATTTGTTGGTTGGCTTGGAAGTTTAATTTACCGTAATAGCTATGTTGATTATGGCCATTGCCGCTAAATTGTAATTTGATATTTTCGATAGTTGGCAATTGATAGGTACCAAAAATTTCCCATCTATTGGTTGCGATTTGTTCGCCGTAGATGCTGTCCCCCCCCTGAAATTGGTTGTTCCATCGAATATCACCTCCCCAACGATTTTCACCAACCCAACGCATGGCCACCGAAAATGTTCGAAATTCTTTACGTTGTATATTCCATTTTGCAAAAGCAGATGCACGCTGAACCAGCGGTATATCGGTAAAATTATCCTTGTTTTTATCGTGAAGCTGCTGATAATTGTAGGAATTCAATCCAAGCAATAGGTGATGATTTTTTGCGATTGTTAATTTTCCTCCAATATCGGCAGAAAATTCGCCCCATGAATTTTGCAACAAGTCCACGACAAAACGGGGAGCATGGGAAGACTTCTTAGTAATTACGTTAATCAATCCGCCTACGGCTTCGCTACCGTATAACGTAGAGGCAGGACCTTTAACAATTTCTACCCGATCAATTAGAGATTGTGGAATACCAAATAATCCATAAACAGTGGAAAGTCCGCTTACAATGGGCATACCGTCAATTAACACTAAGGTGTAGGGTCCTTCCATTCCATTGATATGGATGTCGCCCGCACTGCATACATTGCAATTTACCTGCGGTTGAACACCGTTTACCTGAAATAGTCCTTCAAATAAGCTGGGTGCCGGATTGCTGCGAAAAAATTGAGCCGTGTAAAGTTCTATGGGTACGGTACTGGAAGATTTGCTCACTTCTTGCAAGGTTCCGGAAATGACGATTTCCTCCAGTCTATCCGATGTATCCTTAGTGGGTGTTGTTATTTGAGCTGTTAAACCGTAATAATTTATCGTTATAGCAATCCAAAACCCTAAGGCTCTGGAGCTACGAATTCTATTTCTCCTAGTCTTGAATGCCTGCATTATCTGTCTTGTTAGTTTTGTAAATTTAAAATTGTTAGTTGTGTCTAACAAATTTATTTTATCAATATCGTCGAATTTGTCAAGGCAATCAAATTATTTCTACTTTTGTATCATGAATACCCTCGCCGAAGAAAATTACTTAAAGGCAATTTTTGCGTTAATGGACGAAAATGGAGAGGTGATGGTAAACGAATTGTCTCAACGATTAGCCATTAAAATGCCAACGGTTTCTAGCATGATGAAGAAACTAGCCAATAAGAATTTAGTAACTTACGAAAGTTACAAGCCAATTAGACTTACAGAAAAGGGTAGGGTTGAAGCGGCGTTAATCATCCGAAAACATCGTTTAACGGAAATGTATTTGGTAGAAAAAATGGGTTTTGGATGGGAAGAGGTGCATCATATTGCGGAGCAAATTGAGCATATTCAATCCCCTGAATTATTCGCCAAAATGGATGAATTATTGGGGTTTCCCGCATTGGATCCTCATGGTTCACCAATTCCCGATAGTTCGGGAAAAATGATTCCTCGAGAATATCAGAAATTAAGTCATTGCAAGACAGGGGAAAAGGTAAAAATCACCGCGGTTGTTAATACGTCGCACGAGTTTTTAACCTTTCTGAACGGTAAACAAATTCATTTGGGTCTGGAAATGATCATTCATTCGTTAGAACCATTTGATGGATCGATGACGATAAGCTATAAAGAAAATAAAGAAACGATTAGTTCGGTTGTAACCGATAGAATTCTAGTAGAGCAGTTATAGCAAATCTTCAGATTGTCGGATTGAAATCAGTATTGATTACAATCCGATACTACTTGCGCTACTGTCCTTGTCCCAAAGAGAAGGCTGGTTTCCCGTCGAAATGATAAAGATTTTCTGTTTTAATCACATCGAGGCCCAATTCTTCAGCATTTCCCATCAAATCCATGATTTGTTTTTTAGTAAACAAACCGTTGGGGTTTTTAAATCTGCAGCGCCAGTGGTCTGTGCAGAAAGTCTCGGGGAATCCGTCGGGATAAACTTTGATTCCACGGTTGGTAATCATGCTCAATTCCGCTGATTCTACAGTCAATTGATGAATTTTATCGGCCAATTCGTTGGGGTTAGTTCCTGCCCAATGTATGAATAAATCCACCCCAACCAATTCTTTGTTTCTAGCCGGTTTGCGCTCGTATTTTTTCAAAACCATGGATGAGCCTTTTTCGTAAATTACGGCTTTCAATTCACCGGGTTTCTTACCTAAATTGTCAATTACCGCATCAGCGAATTCCTGGGTTCCTACTTTCTTCGTGCTAACACTTTCGTTGTAAATATCAGCCGTGTGTATTCCTTGTTCGATGGTGGTTAACCATGCATTTTGTATAGTTTCCGCAATTTCTACCTGACCGATATGGGCAAGCATTTGAATGGCCCCTTGCAATAATCCGGATGGATTAGCAATATTCTGACCGGCAATCATAGGTGCTGAACCATGTATCGCTTCAAACATAGCACATTCTTCTCCTATGTTTGCTGAGCCAGCCAATCCTACAGAACCTGTGATTTGCGCAGCAATATCACTCACAATATCACCATACAAATTCGCCATTACGATTACATCAAATCTCTCGGGCGAATCGGCAATCAATGCCGCTCCAATATCGATAATCCAATGTTCTGTTTCAATTTCGGGATATTCCAACGCAATCTCATTAAACACCTGATGGAACAAGCCATCGGTCTGTTTCATAATATTGTCTTTGGAAAAACAGGTTACTTTTTTACGTCCGTATTGCTTGGCATATTCAAAAGCGTATCGAACAATTTTTTCACAGCCCGGCCTGCTAATCAATTTCAAACACTGAATTACCTCATCCGTTTGCTGGTGCTCAATTCCTGCATACAAATCCTCTTCGTTTTCCCGAACAATAACCAAATCCATTGTTGGGTGCTTTGTCTGAACGAAGGGGTGCAAACTTGTACATGGTCGGATATTGGCATACAACCCTAAAAATTTCCGTGTAGTTACGTTTAAACTTTTGTATCCACCACCTTGTGGGGTAGTGATTGGGGATTTTAAGAATACTTTATTCCTACGGATGATATCCCACGCTTCATTCGAAATTCCTGAAGTATTGCCCGATAAATAAACCTTTTCTCCAACTTCAATTTCATCATACTCCAAAGCTGCTCCAGCGGCATTTAGAACTTTTAAGGTGGCCTCCATGATTTCTGGCCCAATTCCATCTCCTTTGGCAATAGTAATTCTTGTCATGCTGTGTTGCTAAAATTTTCGAAACGCAAATTTCCGCTTATTTGGTCACAATTCAAGGATGTTATGCCCTTTTATTGCAGTAATTCATAGAAGAAAATTAGATTATGTAACTTTTCGCACAAAAAGTAACCTGTAAACCTATCATTTTTGCAGAACATTGCAAATTTGCGGAATCACAACATTTCCGCCCAATCTGCATAAAAAATGTAATCATGAATTGGAAAGAAAATTATCAAGGAATATTGTTTGCTGTAGGAATTGGATTGTTTTCTATGCTGTTAGAAACGGTTACGCCCGCTGCATTAAACAGTATACTACTGGCACTGTTGTTGGGCATCGTTTTGGGGAATGCGCTTAAATTGCCTGCAAAATTAGATCCTGGAATTGGATATACTGGATCAAAAATGCTTGAAATTTCAATTCTATTTCTAGCGGTTGGAATAAACTATACGCAAATAGCAGCGATAGGTATGATGAGCTTCTTTGGAATTGCTGTAGTAGTGCTATTTATTGTTACCCTCACGTTTTTTATGAGTAAGTATTTTAATTGTCCTACCAATACCGGCTTGTTGGTGGGTTTCGGTACCGCAATTTGTGGTTCTAGTGCAATTGCGGCCCTAGCACCGTCCCTTAAAAATAAAGAAAAAGAAGATGTAGCTATTGCTATGGCTGTTGTAAATCTAATGGGGACTCTTGGCATGTTGTTGCTCCCTTGGATTGTAATGCAATTCAATTACCCCAGCGCCGATTTGGGCTATATAATAGGTGCTACCTTGCACTCCGTAGGCAATGTTGCCGGTGCCGGATTCACCATCGGGAAAATAGCAGGCGATGCCGCAATCACAGTGAAATTAGCACGCGTTGCCATGTTAACTCCAGGACTTATTTACATGAATTATTTGGTGAATCGAGATTCTAAAACCCATTGGAAATCCTATTTTAAACTGCCCTGGTATTTGATTGGTTTTATAGCGGTAACAGTGGTTGTTTCCATGATTGACATCCCAAAAGAGACTTCTAAATCATTGGAATACATCGGCAAGATTATTTTAACAATCGCTATGGCTGCTATCGGACTAAAAGTAAGTTTTAATAAATTACTGAAAGCCGGAAATCGTGGAGTTCGATTTGGGATTGTGATTTTTGTAATACAAATTGTATTGGTAGTGATTTTTCTAAAACTTCGGTAGTGAATTAGATATCTGTAGACAGCTTTTGTTTTCTATGATATACGTTAGTTTTCCGTGGTGTATGTCTGGTTATTTCAAATAAAATTCTAGTTTATTCCAAGGTATAATCGTTCGGGTATACTAGGATTAAATTTGAAATTTTAATCGTGCATCCCTTTACCTAGCATAATTTGAGGAATCCATTTGTGAATTCGAGCAATTCGCGTTGCCGATTGTTTAGCCGAAGAAAAATGCAATAAATAACCCTTTTGTCTACCGGGAGTAAGGGCTTCAAAGGCTTGTTTCCAATCCAAATGCGAATCCAATAATTCTGTTAATTCTTCGGGGTAAGGGTATTCTTCCACCGGTTTACTGATCATTTTCACCCCTGATTCTTCTATGGCAATAGCTTCTCGGATATAGGATTTCACCACAGATTCGATTTCAACTAATTCTTGTATATGTCGTACCTTAACCATCCTTCCATGCTGGGAGTTCTCGCCGGGCTTTTCTAATATACCAGCGGGGTCTGTCATTAACCCACCCTTGAAAAAGCTCAATCCACAGCATTCCTTAAAAGCATACAACATGGAAATGTTTTTTCCTTTGTGCGTGTAACAAGGCATTCCCCACTTCAACTCTTCCACCAAACCAGCATCCAATAACCAAATACGGATTAATTCCATGGGTTCTGTCCATGAATGAACTTTGCATGCAGGTGTGCCCCCTAATTTGCAACGCATGCAGCCTACCTCAAAAAATCGATCAACCAACGGATTCATAATACAAAAATAAGGCATCAATCCAAAGTGCTCATTGGAATTTCCGTTGCTTTGCTCGAAGTTTGTTGTATGCCAGCCACTGCCGAACTCTCCTATGTATTGGAAATAGCAGGAATATTACTCATTGTTTCGGCTATTCAATCCCTTTTTGGAGTGGGGATTTTGTTGTTCGGAACTCCCTTATTACTGTTATTAGGGTACCCATTTCAGCAAGTTTTATGGATTGTATTACCGGTCTCGTTGGCTATAAGCATAGTTCAAATTATTCGAGGTTGGAAGGATATTCAATGGGAAATTATTATCCGACTTTGCCTATATACCCTGCCGTTTACTGTGCTAGGAACGTTATATATTACCCTCAATCCCTTAATCCCGCACTTGCAATTTTGGATAGCCCTTTATTTATTGCTCTTCACCATCGGCTTTTATTTTAATGCCTTCCCAAAGCTCATTGAAAAAGCCATGCATCGCCGTAGCGTTTACCTAACCGTCTGCGGAATTTTGCATGGATTAACCAATTTGGGCGGTTCCTTGCTTTCCTCCTTCGTTATTGCCAAAATCCCCGATAAAAACAAGGCTCGATCCACTATAGCGGTTGGATATGGTTTGTTGGTGATCGTTCAATTGACAACGCTACTGGTACACGAAGGCAGTTGGGCAGGAGAACCTATCAATTTATTGTTTATTCCGATGGCATTACTGGTCTTCTTCGTGGCCGATAATCGTTTGTTTAGTCGATTTAGTAATCCTCAATTTAAACAATATTTTGGACCTATACTGTTGATTATTAGTTTGATGCTGATGGTAAGGTCATTGCTTTAAGTTATTTCCTTGGAATACTATTATCCATTGTTAGGTGTTATCTGTGACCCTGGCCAATGAATGGATGCTATCTCCGAGTTTTTTTGTCGATTTAATAGAACCCTTGAGAATAATTTTTTCAAGGCCGATGCAACTTTTTCGCTCAGAATTCGCTTTACATTGTATCAGGCATTCATAACCAACCCATGAAATCGGTTACCGATATAGAATTACAGTTAATGCAACAACAGGATGAAAATACCCTTCATCGGGTATTTAATCAGCTGTATCCAATGCTGTTTTCTGTGGCTTATCGGTACTCAAATGATATACATGATGCCGAAGATGCTGTTATGATGGCTTGGGTAAATGCACTGGCCCAAATCGAAAAGTTTCAACTTAAACACAACAATGCCTTCTATTTTTGGTTAAAAAAAATTGTAATTAACGAATCGATTAAAATAATTAAAACTACCGGTAATTTTCACTTAGTACCTCTGGAGGAGGCCGAAGAAACGGTAAGTCAACCAGAAATTGAAAATTCCATTGATGTAGAGCATTTGCGATTTTGTATCGAGCAACTTCCTACCGGTTATCGAACCGTATTCAACTTATTCGCGGTGGAAGGGTTTTCCCACAAAGAAATAGCTGAAATGCTTCAGATTTCTGAATCTACAAGCAAATCTCAGTATCTAAGAGCTAGAAATCACTTGCAAAAATTACTAAATAAATACCAAGTCAACGCCACAGGCAGTCAGTCCAATGTTCAATCCCAATAATTATGAACAATCAAGAACTTGAGAAAATTGCATCCCAACTTTCGGATTTAACTAACTACCCCGAAGGATATGTCCCCGATATCAGTAAGCAATATTATCGGACAAAAAGACTGCAGCAAGAAATGCAGGCGAAGCACCCGAATTATCGATGGCTTTGGATTGCCGCATCCATTATTTTCATTGCGGTTTCTGTGATATTTATTGATTTTTATTCCTCAACGTCGATTCATAAGGTTACCCCATCGAACAAAAAATTAATTAATTCTCCTGTTGCTGCCAATTTTCCAATTGCCAAGAACAATGTAAACGTTGATAATATTTTGATTAACAGGAGATTAACTTCCAGTGTTGAATCTCGATTATCGGATTCCTCAACAATAACTGTAGCAAAGGATACAACCATTGAACAAAAAGTAATTCCTGTTTTGTCCGTAATGAAATCAAAAGATACCGTAGTTGACAAAGTGAGCCCAAAGTGGGTGAGTCAATTAAAAAAACAGCGTAAATACAATATCATTTCAATTGCACCTGCAATCAATAATCCTCAGCCAAAATTGCCCAATCGAAACTTTGATTTTTTTGTATTGGGCGACCGTGGATTTGAATTAATCAAACGATTACCCCAAAAAGAAGAAACAATCATTTACCCCAACCTTGAAAATTAATACGAATAATCAAAACTCATTAATCATTAGACCCAATTTATATATGAGATATAATCTAGTTTACATACTTTTTATAACGTGTTTAATTGCCCCATTTATTTCGGCACAATCCACTCAGATAACAGGGGCTACGGCTCAATTGCAAAAAAAAATGGTAAAAACGGATGTACCTCGCAGAGACACCGCTGTTTTTGGTATTAAAGGTTGTTCACGCATCGTTTTTACAGGACCTACATTGTATCATATTGGTAATTACCAACATGCAACAATGGTTTTAAATCACTTTATCAAAGATTTTAAACAGAGCGTTAATGGGCTAGATACATCGGATTACCCGTTGGGCGCCTCCTATTTCTGCATACCCAATGGGAAACGACAATTAAAATTACAAAACCCCGATTTTGTTGGGGATAAACAGAGTTTTAATGAAGAGTTGAAATTCTTTCTCGATAGTTTACCCAATATATGCTATCAGTTATACGATGTACAGAATTCTGTTAATATGTCGATTTACTTATCATCGTTCAAAGAACTTGCTGTAATTGATACATTTGCGCGGGGTAAAACCTGGAATCATATATTTAATGACAGTATAAAATTCCCAATTTCCGTTGATTCATTTCTAGCGCATGTTCGATTAGTTACTAATCCGGTTCCATTGAACCATGCGATGCAGCGATTTAGGCACAGTTATTACGATCAGTTAAATTTCGTCCCAGAGATGGAAGTAGATGTAAATTGGTTAGATTCCTTGGCTATTTCGAAGAATTTAAGCCGACCTTATATTGGTCCCGGAGATGTAAAGGGGAAATCCAAAAGGACCACAGTAATTGGTGTAAGTGGAATTGAATATAAATCAAATTTTTGGCCCCATGGATTATCTTTAAGCGCAATTACTATGGCCAAAGAGTATGCAATTGGTACCACCGTAGAATTACCCATTTATAGACAATTTAAAAACTATGTGCCAATATCCTGGTGGTATGGGGGCATATCTACCTATTGGTCATCGAATTTTCTTGAAACTAGAAGTGGAATTTTAAGTACTTACAGTTCTAGTTACCAAATTGGATGGATGTACATACAAAATCAAGGGATGGAAGAACCTATTTCTTTGGGTTTTGAAATAGGATATATGCCGGGCAAAAGTAAAAACATACCCGATGATAATGTTTGGATCCCCAACGAATCACTAACATTTCTTATTAAATCCAATCGCGCGAAGTACCAATTTTCTGCTGGCATTCTATGCGAAACGCAAATACTGAAATACAATAGAGTATATCCAGATCCAAATTCTAAGATTAAAGGCTCTGGTTGGGCACCTGTGATTCGTTTATCGTTACCGCTATAAAATCATCATAAAAAAAGACCCGGGTGAGCACCGGGTCTTTTGGATATCTCCTGTTAAACCTAACCTAAACAAATTAAAGCAGGAGGGAGTAATTTTCTATTCAATGACATAAAAACGACAATCATGTAGATTTATTGTGTAATAGTTTAAAATAATTTATTTTTTTTCTGCGAAGGGTAAATTCGTAACACGATGATGCAATGTACTATCGATAAGTTTTTCATTCATTACTCAAAACATCATGTGTGAAATTGTTGAAGAAATAGTAGCATAATGCTACTTTAACCTTTGGATGAAACCATTATTTTGTATCTTTGTTTTAACCTTTATTAACAAACAATATTTCAGTATATGAGTCAAGATTTAAGCAAGAATTCCTACAACGTAAACAGCGAAAGTAAATGTCCTTTCTCGGGCAGTGTTTTGCGTAAATCCGCTGGTGGTGGACCAACCAACCGCGATTGGTGGCCCAATCAATTGAAATTGAACATTCTTCGTCAGAATTCAACATTATCGAATCCTATGGATCCTGATTTTAACTATGCCGAAGAATTTAAGTCTTTGGATTTGGCTGGGTTAAAGAAAGACATCGAAACATTGATGACAACCTCTCAAGATTGGTGGCCTGCCGATTACGGACATTACGGTCCATTTTTTATTCGTATGGCATGGCACAGTGCGGGTACCTACAGAATTCATGATGGTAGAGGAGGAGCTGGTACAGGAACTCAGCGTTTTGCACCGCTAAACAGCTGGCCTGATAACGCCAATTTGGACAAAGCGAGATTGTTACTTTGGCCAATTAAACAGAAATACGGTAAGAAATTATCTTGGGCGGATCTAATGATCTTAGCGGGTAATGTAGCTTTAGAGTCCATGGGATTCAAAACTTTTGGTTTCGGCGGCGGTAGAGAAGATGTTTGGGAGCCAGAAGAAGATATTTATTGGGGTTCTGAAAGCGAATGGTTAGGAGATAAACGATATAGCGGAGATCGCGATTTGGAAAATCCATTAGGTGCGGTTCAGATGGGATTGATTTACGTAAATCCGGAAGGCCCTAACGGTAATCCTGATCCAATCGCAGCGGCGCGCGATATTCGTGAAACCTTCGGTAGAATGGCTATGAACGATGAAGAGACTGTGGCGTTAATCGCGGGTGGACACACATTCGGGAAATCACACGGTGCAGGAGATCCATCCAAATATGTTGGTCCAGAACCTGCTGGCGCTACCATTGAAGAAATGAGTACCGGTTGGAAAAATACCATGGGTAAAGGACACGGAGAAGATACCATCACATCCGGTTTGGAAGGTGCTTGGACAACAACACCTACCCAATGGTCTAATAATTATTTCGAGAATTTATTTGGATACGAATGGGAATTGACCAAAAGCCCAGCAGGTGCGCAGCAATGGACTCCAAAAGGTGGTGCTGGTGCTGGTAGTGTACCAGATGCCCATAACCCATCAGTAAAGCATGCTCCCATGATGTTAACCACGGATTTATCGTTGCGTTTTGATCCTGCTTACGAGAAAATCAGCAGACGTTTTTACGAAAATCCCGATCAGTTCGCCGATGCTTTCGCTCGTGCTTGGTTTAAATTAACCCACCGCGATATGGGTCCTAGAGTTTGTTATTTAGGCTCAGAAGTTCCATCCGAAGATTTAATCTGGATGGACCCGATTTCTAATTCAACAAAATCTACCATCAATGATGCAGATGTTGCTACATTAAAGGCTAGAATTTTGGCTTCCGGCTTAGGTGTATCTCAGTTAGTATATACTGCATGGTCATCTGCTTCTACATTCCGTGGTTCAGATAAACGTGGCGGAGCCAATGGATCTCGTCTGCGTTTAGCACCTCAGAAATTCTGGGAAGTAAACCACCCTGCACACCTTGGCACTGTGTTGGGCGCGATGGAGAAAATACAGCAAGAATTCAATACCAACGGTAAGCATGTCTCCATCGCAGATTTGATTGTGTTGGGTGGTTGCGCTGCCATTGAGAAATCCGCTGCCGATGCAGGTTATGCGGTTTCCGTTCCATTTACTCCTGGAAGAGGAGATGCTACCCAAGAGCAAACCGATATTGAATCGTTTGCCGTATTAGAACCTACCGCCGATGGCTTCCGTAACTACGCAAAAACAATGTACAGCGTTAAGGCCGAAGATATGTTGGTTGATAAAGCTCAGTTAATGGGCTTGTCTGCGCCAGAAATGACGGCTTTGGTAGGCGGTATGCGCGTATTAAATGCCAATTACAACGGTTCCAATCACGGTGTATTAACCCATCGCCCTGGGGTTCTTTCCAACGATTTCTTTGTGAATCTATTAGATTTCGGAACCACTTGGTCTCCAGCGAACGATCATAAAACCGAATTCGTTGGTACAGATCGCAAATCAGGAGAAACCAAATGGACTGCTACACGCGTAGATTTAATTTTTGGTTCTAATTCCGAGTTGCGCGCCATCGCCGAAGTTTATGGATGCCAAGACGGTGAACAGAAATTTGTTCATGACTTTGTTGCAGCATGGAGTAAGGTTATGAATGCGGACAGATTTGATATTCAATAATTAAACGGACCAAATAAACTAAAAACACCCAAGGTATTCCCTTGGGTGTTTTTAGTTTTATGCATATGTCAAATCGAAAGTTAATTTATCGTATTCATTATATTATCTATAAGAGATTTAATTGTTGGTTTATTAACACAAAAAAAATAATAAGCTAAGTTCATCCTAATGTCTAAGGGTGTTTTTTGTGGTGAACTTAAATTATGAAAAAAGTATTACTAAGCGCACTTCTTTTGACAGGAATAAGTCAATTACGTGCACAATTCATCGAACAAGTTAACTTTATAGGGGCTTTAGACAAAGATCCTAAAAAAGATTGGACGTTAAACTGGACCAATTGGAATCCACAAAACACAAATTATGCTGCAGTTACTGATTCCACTACATTAAATAACTCCTCCGGTGAATTAGCCATCAGCAACACGCTAACCTTGGATGCTTCAAAGGTTTATTTACTGAAGAGTGTGGTTGTTGTAAAATCCGGTGGAAAATTAGTTATACCTGCAGGGACGTTGATTCGTGCACGTTCTAATGCCTCTACAACGCCAAAAGAGTATGCAACTATAGTAGTAGAGCGTGGAGGTCAAATTGATGTTCAAGGTACTGTTAATAATCCTGTAGTAATGACTTCAAGCAAAGCCGCTGGTTCACGAGTAAGAGGTGACTGGGGTGGTATTGTTCTTTGCGGTAATGCAGTGAATAACCAAGGCTTGGATGTGCAAGTTGAAGGATTTAATAACATTTCTTTCAATTCCACATTAGCAAAGTTCGGGGGTACTAATGATGCAGATAACAGTGGTTCTATCAGCTATTTGAGAATGGAGTTTGGTGGTTATGCATTTGAACCTAACAAGGAAATTAATGGTTTAACTATGGCATCGGTAGGTAGCGCAACCAAAATCGATTATGTGCAAGTTTCTTTTTGTAATGATGATGCTTTTGAGTGGTTCGGTGGTACAGTTAATAGCAAACACCTAATTGCATACAAAACAACCGATGATGATTTTGATACTGACTTCGGTTATAGAGGTACGGTACAATTTGGTATTGCTCAAAAAGATACTTCGTTCTTTGACTTAAGTTGGAATGCGCCTTCAGGTGCGTCTACTTCTGAGACTTTTGAATCGGATAACGATGCAGCAGGTTCAGGTAAATTACCCTTAACCAGTGCAAGATTTGTAAACATGACTGTTGTTGGTCCTGTGCGTTTAGATAAAACCTATAATGATTTAACAACCACGCAAAAAAGTGCTTTCCGCCGTGGTGCTCGTATTCGCAGAAATAGCCGTATTTCTATCACGAATTCCATTTTCATGGGTTATAGAAACTATGTAATGTTAGACGGTGATAGCACGCTAACAGCTGCCGGTGTACTTCCTAGCAATACCGTAAGCAATACCAATGTAGTGTTAAGAAATAACTACTTCCATGGAACTAAAGCTGCTGCTGCCAAAGGATC
>CANGWH010000049.1 GCA_947457565.1 Flavobacteriales bacterium | reverse complement strand
TTGGTTATCTGGAATACACAGAATTGTATTTACGGCTCCAATACTATGGGCATCGTCTGAAATGTAGTTAAGGTATGGGATTATGGTTGATTTGTGAGGAATTGTAACATTGAATCCTCGAAGATTCGGAAGGTCTAACACCTGATTTAAATTGGCAATGATATTGAGGTCCCAAAGGTTGTACGACCAAGTGTCCAACGATTGATTTTGGAAGAATTCACCAAATATCTGCGGGGATTTTGAGTGAGCCACAGGGTGTCCAATCAATCCAATTAGGTGTTCCATCTACGGTTTATTCAGGGATTGGTTTCATTGGGACGGGGTGGAATCTATCGTGATTGGGGTAAAATCAACCTTGCTGCATTTGGAAGGGGTGGCGGCTTACAGAATATTACTTGCTAAATTTCGCTTTGAATGCTTGAAAAACGATAGGAAGTAAGCTTATTCCGATAATTCCAAAAACTACCAATTCGAAATTTTTCTGAACCCAAGGTAGCTTGCCGAAGAAATAGCCGGCGGTACTAATGGAGGTAACCCATAAAACTGCGCCTGAAATGCAGTAACCAATGAATTTTTTATACGACATCGTGCCTAATCCTGCTGCGAATGGAGCGAACGTTCGTACAATCGGAACAAAGCGGGCCATTATTAAAGTGTAACCGCCGTGTTTTTCATAAAACTGTTCGGTTCTTTCCAAGTATTCGCGCTTCAATAATTTCCAATTTAAATCGAACACTTTGGTGCCAAATTTAGAGCCAATAAAATAATTAATATTATCGCCCAACAAGGCCGCACCAATCAAAAGTGGTATTAAAATAAAAATATTTAACGTGTTATCCATAGCCGCAATGCTGCCAGCGGCAAACAGCAATGAGTCCCCTGGAAGCAGTGGCATAACCACTAAGCCGGTCTCAACAAATACAATAAGAAATAAAATTACATAGGTGAAGCTCTTGTATTCTGCAACCAACGCTTGTAAGTGTTTGTCTAAGTGTAGTAGCCAATCTACGGCAACGTCTAAAAACGATAGCAATGTCATTACTGCAATTTTACAATAAGAAAGCGATTCCATCGTTATGAGAATGTATATTTGTAAGGAAACTAAAAAAGCTATGTTGATTACAAACAAAAAAGCCCAAAGATTCGCTGTTTGGTTGGTTATGATGCTAGGCGTAGTGATGATTGGAAGCAGTTGCGGATCGGCTAAGCACTCAACACCCAAAAAACCAGGGGGTTGCAATTGCGGGTTTTAGCCCAATTTTCGCTAATTTTGCGGCGCTTTTAATAAAACATGACAACTCAAAGTACATACATTCCTTACAAGGTGAAGGACATTTCTTTGGCCGAATGGGGTCGTAAAGAAATTAAAATGGCCGAGGCTGAGATGCCCGGTTTGATGGCTTTACGCGCTGAATACGGCCCAACAAAGCCCTTAGCAGGTGCCCGAGTTGCGGGTTGCTTGCACATGACAATCCAAACAGCGGTGTTAATTGAGACATTGGTGGAATTGGGTGCAGAAGTTACTTGGAGTTCTTGTAATATTTTTTCTACACAAGATCATGCTGCTGCTGCTATCGCTGCTGCGGGTATTTCGGTATATGCTTGGAAAGGCATGACCAACGAGGAATTTGATTGGTGCATTGAGCAGACTTTATTCTTTGGTGAAGGTCGCCAACCATTGAACATGATTTTGGATGATGGTGGAGACTTAACCAATATGGTTTTGGATCAATTCCCTCAGTTGGTTGAAGGAATTCGCGGTATTAGCGAAGAAACTACAACCGGTGTTCACCGCTTGTATGAGCGTGTAACCAAAGGTACGTTGCCATTGCCCGCTATCAACATCAACGATTCGGTTACAAAGAGCAAGTTCGATAATAAATACGGTTGTAAAGAGAGTTTGGTAGATGCTATTCGCAGAGCTACGGATATAATGATAGCCGGTAAAGTTGCGGTGGTATGTGGTTATGGCGATGTAGGAAAAGGAAGTGCAGAGTCTTTGCGTGGTGCCGGTTGCCGAGTTATTGTAACAGAAATTGATCCTATTTGTGCGTTACAAGCGGCTATGGATGGGTTCCAAGTGTTGCGTTTAGAGACAGCAATTCCAATGAGTAATATCGTTGTTACGGCTACAGGTAATTGCAATGTTGTTACTGCCAAACATTTTGAAATGATGAAAGATAAAACCATCGTTTGTAATATTGGGCATTTTGATAATGAGATCGACATAGCATGGTTAAACTCAAATCACGGCGGAAGTAAATATACTATCAAGCCTCAGGTTGATGTTTACAATGTAAACGGCAATGAAGTAATTGTGTTGGCCGAAGGCAGATTGGTGAATTTGGGTTGCGCAATGGGTCACCCGAGTTTTGTAATGAGTAATAGTTTCACCAACCAGACATTGGCGCAAATGGAACTTTGGAAAAATGCCGCTGCATATGGTAATGATGTTTATGTGTTGCCAAAGCATTTGGACGAAAAAGTAGCGCGTTTGCACTTGGATCAAATTGGGGTTGAATTAACAGAATTAACCAACGAGCAAGCTAGTTATATTGGTGTAACGGTGGCTGGACCCTTCAAAAAAGACCAATATCGTTATTGATTTAGGATGAAATCCTCAAGGGGATGTAGCATAAAGAGAAAGGGCCGCCGATTGGGTGGCCCTTTCTCTTTATGTGCTGTTAATGTTTAACCTTTATTGCTGTCTGGAAGACAATGATTTTGTTGCTGTGTAGAACACCAAGGTTCAATTATCAAATGATTAACTGCGGATATATTGATAATACCCTTAATTTAGTTGAGTATTGGTATTAATCAAGTAGTTTCTAAGACCGTTTGAATGATTTCAGGTTCTGTATCTTTTTCCACTACCAGATTATCAATGATAAACTCCTGTCTTTCTGGCGTGTTTTTTCCCATGTAGTAATTTAACATTTTTTCGATATTGGATTCTTGACTGAGAATTACGGGTTCTAAGCGAATATCACCGCCGATGAAACCTGCAAATTCGTCGGGGGAGATTTCACCCAAACCTTTGAATCGTGTAATTTCAGGTTTGTTGCCCAATTTAGCGATTGCGTTTCTTCGTTCTTCATCGGAATAACAATAAATGGTTTCCTTTTTATTTCTTACACGGAACAAGGGTGTTTGAAGAATATATAAGTGTCCGTTTCTTACTAAATCGGGAAAAAACTGCAAGAAAAATGTCATCATTAATAACCGAATATGCATCCCATCTACATCGGCATCGGTAGCAATCACAATTCGATTGTAGCGCAGATTATCCAATCCTTCTTCGATATCTAATGCATGTTGGAGTAGGTTGAATTCTTCGTTTTCGTAAACGATTTTTTTCTTTAAGCCAAAGCAATTTAGTGGTTTTCCTCGCAAACTGAATACGGCCTGTAGGTTTGGATCACGGCTTTTGGTTATGGATCCACTGGCCGAATCCCCCTCGGTAATGAAAAGGGTAGTTTCGAAGCGAGTTTCTTGTTTGGTATCGGGTAAATGGTATCTACAATCGCGGAGTTTTTTGTTGTGTAAATTGGCTCGTTTGGCCCGTTCCTTGGCCAGTTTCTGAACACCCGCCATGTCTTTACGTTCCCGTTCGTTTTGCAATATTTTCTTCAATAAAGCATCGGCCACCGAAGGGTTTTTATGTAAATAATCGTCTACGTGCTTCTTTACGAAGTCCATCATCCCTGTTTTGATGGTTGGCCCATCGGGGCCCATGTCGGTGGAGCCTAATTTCGTTTTAGTTTGACTTTCAAATACGGGTTCGATGATTCGGATACTAACAGCGGCGGTAATAGAACCACGGATATCTGAGCCATCAAATTCTTTTTTATAGAAATCACGAATGGTTCTGACGATGGATTCACGGAAAGCGGCTAAGTGAGTCCCCCCTTGGGTGGTATATTGGCCGTTTACAAATGAGTAATATTCTTCTCCGTAGCTATCGGTGTGGGTGAAAGCGATTTCGAAATCTTCTGCTTTTAAATGAATTACGGGGTAAAGCGCAGTTTCTGCCGGTACTTTATGTTCCAATAGATCCAACAAACCACGGCGAGAAGCAAAGGATTCTCCGTTGAATTTTATGGTTAAATTGGAGTTTAAATAGGTGTAATTTTTTATCTGTTCCTTTAAGAACTCACCAATAAATCGATAATTTTTAAAGATACTGGAATCGGGTTCAAAGGAAATGGCCGTGCCGTTTTGGTCTGTTGTTTCAAATTCGGGCAGGTCATCAATGAGAAATCCTTTTTCGAAGATGGCCTTCTTAGACTTGCCCTCCCGGAAACTCTGCACCATGAAATAGTTGCTCAGTGCATTCACCGCTTTTGTACCTACTCCGTTTAGACCCACAGACTTTTGAAATGCTTTAGAATCGTATTTACCCCCAGTATTAATTTTGGATACGCAATCAATGACTTTGCCAAGGGGTATTCCTCTACCAAAATCTCTAACGTTTACTCGTTTCTCATCAATTTGAATATCAATTCTCCTGCCGTGCCCCATAACGTGTTCGTCTATGGAGTTGTCTAATATTTCTTTTACCAATACATAGATACCATCGTCCGCTGCGGTTCCATCGCCCAATTTCCCGATGTACATACCCGGTCTTAGCCGAATATGATCTTTCCAGTCGAGGCTAATAATTTCGTCTTCGGTATACCTAACTTCCTGGCTCATGTATGCAATAATACGTCTTGAAAATTTGAAATAGTCCTTGAGTTTTTCACAATTGGGTTTAGTATGTTAAATCTCTGATAGTATCTTTGAATGCAGGAAATTATATGGTACACAGTAGGAAATTTTTGGGAATAGGATTTTGGTTGGGGCTGACTTTGGTGATGGCTGGGTTGATGGGTTGTGAAGCGAAAATCGACAGAGAATTTAAGAAAGTGGCTCCTTACATGAATCACGTTAAGCAGTTGCATTGGGATTCTTTGCCAGATTCAGCAGCAACGGTAATGATGAAGTTTGTGAAAGACTTTCCTGAGCATCCGGAGGCCGGACCCATGACGATCGCCAGTTTTAGAATTGCCGAGCGCAAAAATTGGGTATTTAAAGCTTCGGAATGGTCGCAATATTATTTAGATATCTATAAGCCGAAGGGTCAGGGATATTGGGAAATGTTGGTGATTTCGTCCCATTTTCACGAACAAGCGGGCATGTACCAGAAAGCGATTGCTAATTATCGTTTGTTGAAGTCCGAGGTAGATTCAGGTAGATTGGCGGGGAAGGACTATGCCGATATATACAAGCAGGCGTTGATTGTTTTAGAAATGTTGGAAAAGGGATTGGTAACTCCGGAACAGCAGGCCGAATATATAATTAAGCAGGCGATTGCGGCGGATAGCACTTCGTTGGTTCCAACTTCCGTGAATCCGTAGAACAATAGAATTTTATTGAACAAGGATTGTGGGTTTCAGGGCAAGTGTTAGTAATAACATAATCCCTGAGGGTGCTTCGATAGCAATTCCTGTGGATTTTAGTAGGTAGGCTTTTGGGGTTTTTTCTTTTTGAAATCTCCTCGTTTCCAAGCTTCAATAAATTGAGCCCAAGCGGCAGGGCTGAATATCTGTTGCGGCGGAGCTTGCTTGTAATAATACAATTGGTTAGCTCGAGATTGTGTTAGGAAATTTTGGGATGAAAATGCATCGGGAGCGCGCTGACGGAATTCCTCTTTTCTGCGTTCGTTTTCTAAATTTTGTCGAGCGATTTCGTATTTATCGGAGGCAATTTCTTGCTTTACAAATGTATTGTCGAACAACGATTTCAACGGCATAGCCCGGATATAAATGGTGGGTAGTGTAAGTGTGTCTTGTACCATTAGGGTTATTACGTGATACCGCGAATTGGTGAGCGTATCAGGGACGATATGCCTCACCGGTTTTTGTTCTATTTGTATAAATTCTACGGTATCCCCTTGTCTTACAATTACATTGAAATACCCACTTTGATCGCTATGGCCTAACATCCCCAATTTGCTATTGCGAATTATCACATATGGAATTGCTTTTAGGGAATCGGAAGTTAATACTAGGCCAGTAAATAATATGTATGGATTGTTGGGATTAGGTCTCATGGGTTGGGCGATGACAGGTTTGGCCGATCCGATGATTACCAGAAATAAAAGGGGTAGGAGCGTTGAAGTATGGAATTTTCTCAACGAAATCATAAAATACAAATATACCGATTTGCAATTAGACGGGCATCAACCATCCAACGAGTATGGCAAATAATACGATGAACGGGGTAGGGACTTTTTTTGTATATAAAGCCAGTAGCGATAGCGAGAATATTCCAAAATTAGTAGCGTTCATCCAATTGGGATGGTTGCTAATTTGGTGAATTTGTTGTTGTATAAAATGTTGGTTAATTAACAGGCACGCGGTTAAAATAAACCCCACAGAAGCTGCAAAAATACCATCAAGCGCTAGTCTGATTTTTCGGTAATGCGCTAAGGTATTCCAAATTGGATAGGCGAAAAAAACCATCAATGTTCCCGGTAAGAAAATTGCCACCAGCCCAATCACGCTTCCCATAAGTTGCCCCAAGAAGTTAAAATGATAATTCTTCATGGCCAATGTATTGAGGTAAATAGCGAAGTTGAAATTAGGACCGGGTAATGCCTGAAGCAAGCCCAAGCCTGTATTGAATTCTTGCGGGGTTAATCGCGGGTGATACTGCACATACTGTTCGTAACTCATGGCGGCCATGGTGTTGCCTCCGCCAAAAGAAAGTGCACCTATTCTATAGGTGTTTTCCAATAAAACAATGGGCTTTGCGATGTCTAGGAATTGTTCATTGTGGGATAACAATAGACCTATCCCCCCAAAGAAAACAAACAGACCGCCCACGGCTATTAAATTTTTCCATTTAATGGGTTTTTGTGGGTGTTTAGGGATGTTTGTTAATTCATAATGGTTAAGAAAGGAACTAGCAATACCCCCCAATAAAACGCCTACGGGGAATACCAAAGGGGTGTTTAAAGCAAATCCGGTGATCCCGCAAATTCCAAAAATTGCGTAGTTAATAGCACTGCGTTTTATCCAAGGAAACATGCTCAACACTGCGTAAACCAAAAATGCAGCCACCATGGGTTGCATGAATCGCAATTCGTTGGATCCCAGAAATTTAGGAGAAAGAGCAATGATGGACATTAGGATGGCTCCCGGAATAGCCCAAGCGGATAAGGCTAAAATTGCTAACAGCGGTCCTCCCAATTTCATTCCAATGGAAGTAATTGTTTGGGTGGTAGAAGGTCCGGGAAGAATGCTACAAAAAGCGTTTATTTCGGTCAATTCTTCGGCGGTTAAGAATCGATGTTTATCTACTAATCTGCGTTTGAACTGCGGTAAATGCAACTGTGGACCACCAAACGCTGTTAACCCTAACCAGAAGACGGATCGAATGAAGGTTATCTGTTTAGCAGTTCTTATCTTTGCGCCATGTTGCATAGTTTGGCTTTATCGGCGAGCAAATGTCCGAAAAATACTTGGTTTTTGGTATTTATTTTTTTTCTATTGCCCGCTTGTCAATTCACTTCGGATAAGGCTTTGGAAGAGGAACGAGGGTTGATGCAGCAGCATGTAGATAGTTTGTGGGCCAAGCAAAAGTCTGTTCAGGGATTATTTCGGTTGAAATTGGACGAGTTAGGAAGTAGGAAGTTGGCAATGGGTGCCGATTTACAGCAATTGAAATTTGCCAATGGTGATTGGTTGAGTGCAGAGGAAAAAGAGAATATCATTAAGTGGGAAGCTATGTATAGGATTTATAAAGGTATTGAAGGGAGATATACCGCGGCCGTTGGGCAGGGAGAAGCGCAGTTCTACACCGTGAAGTCCATGGATAAAATGGTCCGAAATGGTTTATATGCTGGTAAAAAAGAAGATTTCAAAAAGCTATACAATAAAACAAATACGTTGTTGATGGCTTTGCTTGCGGAGGCCACGGCTATTGATAAAGAAATCAGTGCAATTGAACCTACGTATCAGCGATTGGAAAATCCGATGGCTGAAACGATGGATCGAGTGGCGTTGAAATTGGGCTCTGTGCCCAAATAGGTTTCCATAAGTTCGCTGATTAACAACCTGTTAGTATAAATAAAACAGGGAATTAACGGTGTTGTGATTGCTTCCAACTGTTAAAATTTTGTATCAAAATTTCTTGCTCCGATGCTGAGTAAAACGTTTCAGTAAACCGTTGGAATATGTAGTCCTCCGCCCAGGGAGTGGGGTGCATTAGATCGTCTTTGAAGAATCGATAATCATTGAGCTCTTCGCGTTGAATTTCGTAGGCGGGGAAGTAGTGGATCTGGCTGGAGTTGCTGTTTTGTAAGAATTCGAAAGTAGCACTGTGCAGTATGGATTTGGATAGCAAATTTTGGGACAGTCCATCGCGTAGATGTCGAACTGGGCTAACCGTGATAATCCAAGTTTTATTAGGAAATAAGGCGGTAGCTTCGTTGAAGAAATCTTGCAATAACCGGCTGATTTCACCCACGGAAGAGCAGTTCTTTTGAAATTGTTGACCGGGGAGTTTGTGGCAATTTCCAACTATTGCGTGGGTAGGTTGGTGGTAATAATACCAAGCCGTGCCCAGGGTGATTATAACCGTAGATGCTTGTTTTAGTTGAGTTGCCGCGTTGTCTCTGGTACTAATAATGGTTTCTTCCAATGCTTGGGGGTTGTTTTCTGAGAATCGGGAGGCATGTTGCAAGGAATGATATTTCTGATTGAATTGGAAGAGTTGGTCTGTTTGGTTATGCTGAGTTGGCGCTTGGTTGTCCATAGCGGTGAGGGCGGCGATGTTGATAATTTTTCGCAATTCTAACAACAAGGGTATGGGGTGGTAAATGGTGCCAAAGGGATTGGTGATAGCGTGTATATTTCTCTGTTGAAATCGTGCTAGCATCGCATCAGAAAAACAGGACCCTATTAGAAAAATAGACTGTTGAGAATTCAGTATTGGATTGGGGTTTATTGCAAAAGTAGGCAGCAGCCGTTCTTTCATTTTAATGGAAACGGGCATTGAATTTTCTATCATAGGACTATACAAAACTAGTATGGATTTTATACAGTTGTGGGCTGTTGTTGGTAAAATTTGAATTATAAATTATGCTTGGGCTGTTTAATTGATTTAAATTGTACTGCTTTACGAACAATGATAAAAAACAGTACAAAACTTGGTTCTTTTCTTTGGGTAGTTGTGGGTAGTTTTATTAGTAACACTGCGCATGCACAATTATCGGGTAATTATACAATTGGTGGAGTATCGGGTGCGTCGAATTTTGCTAGTTGGGCTGATTTCGCATCGGAATTAAACAAAAATGGGGTTAGCGGAAAGACAACCGTAACGGTTCAGTCAAATTTATCGGTCACCGCTGCCGTAGAGTTGAAGCAACATAGCAGCAATAATCCAACGTCTACCAACACTTTAACTATTGATGGTAACGGTTATGCATTAAGTGGATCGTTGAGTTATGAAGTGCTTTGGTTGAACGGGTTGGATCATACCGAAATTAAAAATTTAAAAATTGTTAATGGAGGCACTGGTGCGGAGATAATGGGGGTAAGGTTTTCTGCAGGGGCTAATAATAATACTTTGAACGCGTGTACAATTGAATTTAGTGGGAACTTTTCGACTTCACGCTCGGGCAGTGCCTATGTGGCATTTGCGGCTAGTAATAGTTCGCCGTTGTCATCTACGTCGCAGCACAATGGTATTAAGAATTCGATTAAATCCTGTACTTTAACCACTACGGCTTCGGCATCGCCAGGGCCTACATTTGCCATTCTAAACCAACAAGGAAGCAGTGCTTACAGCAGTTCAGGGTCTGATAATACCTTTTCGGGAAATAGCATTAGGAATTTCTTCTCATCGGCCTATTATGCTCGGTATATCAATGGGGATCAATTTGTAAATAATGATGTAAGTAGGTCTGCTGCAAACTCGTCTAGTCCAGTAGATACCTTCATTTCGGCGGCTAATTGTTTGTATGGATATTCCACCAATCGGCATTCGGCGATTTCTAGCAATAACATCCATGATTTGCCCTTTGCTGGAGCCACAACTACTTCAACCAATAGCGTGAATCGTTGTTATGGCGTGCTTTTTCAAAGTTATAATCCATCCAGTAATTATGGGATAGTTATAGAAAAGAATACGATTCGAAATTTGGTAATGATAAAATCGTTTAGGGCTATTTCTGTGGACGCTTGCGGCAGTATTTCGGTATTGGGCAATACCATAAAAGATAACGAAGCTTTAGACGGAGGTAGTTCGTATGGTATTTTAGTGTTTAATTCTGGAGATGTGGATATTACTGGTAATCGTATACAACGAGAGAAGATGGGCGCTAGCAAGGCTGGGAATTATGCTGCGATTTACTTAGAATCGGTATATAATAAGAATTGGGGTGTGAATCGGGTGGTGGAGAACTTGGTAGATTCTTGTATCAGTAACGAAACCATGTATGGGTTGGTGGTTGCATGGGATGGTTCGTGGGAGGTTACGCGTAATAGAATTACGTTTAATCGAGCCAATGGAAGTAAATCGGTACAAGTGGGTACGTATTTTATATATCCTTTGAATTTGTCGCTGGCTTCCAATATTATCGGTAATAATCATGCAACGGCAGAAACGTATGGGATTTATAACGTCAATTACTACAATGGTTACATGGGAATTTACCGCAATAACACGGTGTATATAAGGAATTCCGAAACGGGACATGCGGCCTATGGCGCTTACATTGAAGACGAGAGTGAGGTGACTTTTTCTGGAAATATTATAGATGTTGTGACCTCTTCTACGGCTTCGCCCATAACGTTATATAGCAACACAAACTTTAAGGAGGTGAATTACAATACCTTTTACACTAAAAACACCAGCGAAAGCTGGGGGATTGGGTCGGGTAGTTTTTCAACCTTTAATGGGTATAGAACCAGTGGTTCGGTGGGTAGTTCCGAGAATTTTACCAACGTTAATTTTAAGGATCCAAATAAATCGGACTACAATCATTCTTGTTTTGAGGCACATAACAATGTACCGTACGTAGCGGTGAGCAGCCCAGACATTTCAGGGGTTAAACGCAATGCAAGCAAGCATGATCGGGGGGCCTTAGAATCTGTTATGGATATAGAAGCATTCAAGGTTTACTACAATTTGCCGAGTACAATTTGTGCAGGGTATGAAAGTGGAGCGTTCATTACGGTAAAGAATAATTTCACGGATACGGTGTATAATTTTAACGTTGCCTATTCGGTGAATGGTAAAGTAACTCGCCAGTTGGTGAGCAGTAAGATATTGCCTGGAGATACATTAAAGGTAAAGTTTACTGTGCCGATAGCGATTCCAATAGCGGTTTCTACCGTTGTGAAAATCTATGTTGATGCTTTTGACGATAAATTGGGCAATGATACATTCACCTTTAAAACCACGGTGAAATCGGCGCCTGGTGGTGGTAAGTTCGAGCCGTCGGTGAAGACATCAACCCCTAATAATCCAACCTATTTACGGGCTAAGCCTTTTGACATTACCGTGGTGGATGTGCCGGTTATTTATGATATCAATCCACCAAGGATATACACTAATGCTAATTATGGTGCAACGGGTAAGTGGGTGGCCTCATTTAATGCGTTTACATCTGCTGGTAAGTTGGTTGCAGGTACCAGCATTACTGCACCTATATCGGGACGAAATTTGGAGTTGCAGTTTAAAACATCGGACACATTATTGGAAGACAGTACTTTATTTATGGTGTTGAAAATTAGTGACTTAGTAAATGGTTGTGATACCTTTATTCGCAGGCAGGTCTTGATTGCGCCTAGGGTTGTGCCCGGGGTTAAATTGCCTTCCAAAGTTTGTGTGGGGGATACAATTTTATTTCAAAATACGTCGCGGATACGCAGTGGTTACATGACGTATTGGTGGGATTTTGGCACGGGCGACCCTAACGATACTACCCAGGAATCGGATCCGTCTTTTGTGTTTAAAAAATCCGGAAAATATACTGTTGTTCTTAAAGGATATTCGGGGCTGTATGGGTTTGTATTCAGCAAAGTGATTCCGTTAACAGTGAATGAAATTCCGGTAGTTGACTTTACGCGCAGCAACGCTTGTGCGGGAGATAAATTAGTGTTTGTAAACAATACTACGCCCAAAGCTGCGGCAAGGTATTGGGATTTTGGGGACGGTAAGGGTTTTGTTTTAAATAATGCCGATACGGTGAAGATTACTTATGCTTTACCTGGAACCTATACCGTTGTTTTGAAGGCCGATTATTTGGGATGTGTTTCACAAAATACTCAAAAAGCATTCGCATTTGTAAAGCCGAAGGCGGATTTTGATTTGAAATCGGGCCGTTGTGAAAATGCACTTTTTGAGTTTTCGAATAAATCAACCATTTCGTCTGGAACTATAGGCAGTAAGTGGTTTATGAATAGTTATGACAGTACAACCAATGAATTGAATGGGAAATGGAAGTTCAAGCCGGCTGCATCGGTATGGATTTCATTGGTGGTTAAATCTGAATTTGGCTGTTTGGATTCGATTCGAAAAACCTTCAGGGTATACGATGCACCGGAAGCTAATTTTACTGTGGATAGAGCGTGTGTTTTATCGGGTTCAAAGTTCACGAATAGCACGCCGGTTGTATCGGAGGGGGTGTCTAATTTTCAGTGGATTTTCAGTGATGGAGGTTCATTTACAAGTGCTAATGTTAACAAAAGTTGGACTGAATTAGGGAAGAAAGCGGCTAAGTTGATCGTTTCAGTTACCAATGGATGTAAGGATTCTGTAACGCGGGAAATTGATGTTTTAGATCAAGGTGTGCCCTTGTTTGAGGCTGCTAATGCATGTTCTGGGGATGAAGTGGCCTTTACAAACACCTCAACCATTAAGTCTGGTAATACGATAACCTATTCATGGGATTTTGGGGATAAGACAACATCTACAACAGAATCACCCAAGAAACGATTTTTTGTAAAAAGTACTACTACCTATTTCGTTACGCTGCGTATGCAAGTAGCTAAAGGGTGTGTTGATTCAATAACCCAGCGAGTGGATATTTACGAAAAGCCAGTAACCTGCGATTTTGAGGCCATTCCCGATTATTCCCAGTTTTATTGGGGTTTGAAGGTAGTACCCAAGGATTCTTTTGGTGTTGTAGGCGGACAAGCGAATGTAGATTATACCTTTATGATATCGGGCGTTGATACAGTGTATGATAAAGATGCGCCAGCAATGGCTTTGGTAAATGTAGGTGCTGATGGTTCTTATGATGTTAGAATGATAGCTACCATGCGGAATGGAGGCGATTGTGGTTGTGATATCACCAAGAAAATGATTGTGGTTGATCGATTATCAAGCCACCAATTAGCTCCTTCTTGGAATGCTGCATTATATCCAAATCCGGCCTCAACGCAGGTATTGATAGGGATGAGCGGTGCTGAAACATTGCGTTCAATTAGAATTTTATCGGTTGATGGTAGAGTAATTCAAGTTTTGGAAGGTGAGCGTTTGCCGATGGAGAATGGGAATTGGGCATTTTCTGTAGCTGATTATACGCCGGGTATATATTGGGTTAAATTGGAGTCTGAACGAGGGGAGAAGGTACTTCGGTTGATGAAGAAATAATCTATGGATTCAAATAGAATACTGCAGTCTAAGGATTCGGAGGACAGCTTTCAACAGAAGATTCAGGAGAATATTCATATAGTTTTTTGGTTGCTCAAAGATTTTGCATGGATTATGCATTTTCGTGCCTTCGGGTTATTGATGGGGATTCCTACGTTGGTGCTTTCGGTGTATATTACCTTAAGAAGTTTATCGCATTGTTTTGATATCTATTACAAATGGATGTTTTTACAAATTCGACATACACTGAAAATAACAGGAGGCATAGAAAATTCGGAAATTAGCAACTGGCAGGATTTGCGCTTTAATGAAATTTTTCAATCGGATTATGCCCGGGTGATGATGGATGATTCTAAATGGGCTATTGTCCGTTTTTTGTCGATGGGCAAATTGGATGTGAACAATTTAGCGCAATTGGATTATCGGGAATTAGTAAAAGGCGCCTCAGATTTATACCATAATATTGCAATAACCTGTTGGATTTTAGGCAATGGTATATGGATGGTTGGGGAGTTCTATTTTGATGATTCGACGCGGTATTTGGCTATTCCCTTTTTCTTATTGGGATTGTTTTTTATTGTTTGGTATTATTTAGTAGTATTGGATAATTTAGAAAAGCAAAAGGCTCCCGAGCAGGAAGCCTAATGCGAAACTAAACCTAAAAACTAATACTTGATCTCTTGCTTTATATTGACGTTTTATACAACCAATTGGTTGGGTAACCCCTAGGCAGTTTGTCGGATAAATATTGGTGTTGGTCTGATAGAGCCTTAATACTGTGGCTTATGCCTATTTAATGCCGTGATTTTGGTTGGATTTGATATTGCATTTTGGTCGATTCTCCAGCAGTGGGATTGAAATACGGTTTCAAGATTTTCATAAATAGGTGAATCCCCCGGTTATTGGGATTTTTGGGTTAACTTTGCGAAATCCTATGGAGACACAGGTTTATGTTCCCGTAAACAAGGTTCGAGTAGTTACGGCTGCTAGTTTGTTCGACGGACACGATGCTGCCATCAATGTGATGCGCAGAATTATTCAGAGTACCGGTTGTGAGGTGATTCATTTGGGTCACGATCGAAGCGTTCAGGAAGTAGTTGAAACGGCTATTCAGGAGGATGCTAATGCAATTGCAATGACTTCCTATCAGGGCGGACATAACGAGTACTTTCGGTACATGTATGATTTGTTGAAGGAGCGAGGTGCCAGCCACATCAAGATTTTTGGTGGCGGTGGTGGTGTGATTTTGCCAGAAGAGATTGCCGAGTTGATGCAATACGGAATCGCCCGTATTTATTCTCCCGATGATGGAAGAGCGATGGGCTTGCAGGGAATGATTAATGATTTGGTTAAGCACAGCGATTACCCCACGGGACACCAGTTGAATGGGGAAGTAAAACGCATCGATTCAGGTAGCTTAAGTAAATTGGATATCGCCCGATTGATATCGGCTGCAGAGAATCATCCAGAATTGCATGCAACAGCGCTGAATGATATACGTGACAGGGCTTTGAGTATGGCTACTCCTGTATTAGGAATTACCGGTACCGGTGGTGCAGGGAAGAGCTCGTTGGTGGATGAATTGGTGCGGAGATTTTTGATTGATTTCCCCGATAAAAAGTTGGGTATAATTTCAGTGGATCCATCCAAGCGGAAAACCGGGGGTGCCTTGTTGGGCGATAGAATTCGCATGAACAGCATTAATCATGATCGGGTGTATATGCGTTCTATGGCTACGCGTCAGGCGAATTTAGCGTTGAGCTCACACGTAGATGATGCTGTGAGTATTTTAAAAGTGGCGGGGTATGATTTGGTGATTGTGGAGACGAGTGGCATTGGACAGAGCGATACGATGATAACCGAGCATTCCGATGTTACGTTGTACGTGATGACCCCTGAATACGGTGCAGCTACGCAATTGGAGAAGATTGATATGTTGGATTACGCCGATGTGGTTGCATTGAATAAGTTTGATAAACGCGGTGCTTTGGATGCGTTGCGTGATGTTCGCAAGCAATACCAGCGCAATCATAAAATGTTTGAAGTGGATGTGGATGTTATGCCGGTATTTGGTACCATCGCCTCGCAGTTCAACGATCCGGGTATGAACAGTTTGTACACGGCATTGATGAATACGGTAGCTACGAAAACAGGCGCTGATTTTTCAACTTCGTTCCGTGCTGATGGAGAGATGAGCGAAAAGATATTTATTATTCCTCCAACACGGAATCGGTATTTGAGTGAGATATCTGAAGCCAATCGGAGCTACAACGCGGAAGCCTTGGCCCAGAAGAAAGTAGCTCAACGGTTGTATGCCTTGCATGAGTCTATCGCTCAATTGAATGAGTCGGGGGCCTCTGCAGATTTGGCATCGGCCTTACAAAAAGAATACGATAAACTGTCTTTGGAATTATCGCCTCGAAACCGACAATTGTTGGAAGGTTGGGCTCCATTGCGTCAATTGTATAAAGATTCGGAATACGTATTTAAAGTTCGGGATAAAGAAATCCGAATGGCTACGCATACTGAGAGTTTGAGTCATACCCAAGTGCCAAAAGTGAGCACGCCTCGCTACGAAGCTTGGGGGGATTTGTTGCACTGGCAGCTTCAGGAGAACGTACCGGGCGAATTTCCTTATACTTCAGGGATATATCCATTTAAGCGCGACGGGGAAGATCCTACCCGAATGTTTGCCGGAGAGGGTGGCCCAGAGCGCACCAATAAGCGTTTCCATTATGTGAGTTTGGGGATGCCGGCTAAACGATTAAGTACCGCTTTTGATTCGGTGACTTTGTATGGCAGAGATCCGCATACTCGTCCTGATATTTACGGGAAAATTGGAAATGCTGGGGTGAGTATTTGTTGCTTGGACGATGCGAAAAAACTGTACAGCGGATTCAATTTAGCCGATCCGAAAACGTCGGTTTCCATGACAATCAACGGTCCTGCTCCAATGTTGTTGGGATTCTTTATGAATGCCGCCATTGATCAGCAGTGTGAGTTATATATCCAGAAGAACGGCTTGGAGAATGAGGTGAATGCAAAAATTGATGCCATGTATGCGGCAAAAGGATTGCCAAGGCCTCGTTATAATGCGGAGTTACCCGAAGGAAATGACGGTTTAGGGCTGATGTTGTTAGGGGTTACCGGGGATCAGGTGTTGCCTGCGGAAGTGTACCAAGAAATTAAACAATGGACTTTATCACAGGTGCGCGGAACGGTGCAAGCCGATATTTTAAAAGAAGATCAGGCGCAGAATACGTGCATTTTTAGCACCGAATTTGCGCTGCGATTGATGGGGGATGTACAGAAATACTTT
>CANGWH010000048.1 GCA_947457565.1 Flavobacteriales bacterium | reverse complement strand
GTTAAAAGGGGGACTAAATACCAAACAAGCCGATTTTAACAACGATGGGTTTATCGATATTTTAATATTACGAGGCGCATGGCTTGATAAAGGCGGTGAATGGCCCAATAGCCTATTGAAAAATAATGGGGATGGTACCTTCAGTGATATTACGTTTGCTGCGGGGATGGTAAGTTTCCGACCTACGGAAACGGCAACCTGGGGTGATGTTAATGGCGACGGATTGTTGGATGTTTTTATTGCAAACGAAAATAACGCTACCAATAGCTATCCTTGTGAGTTGTTTATCAATAACGGCAATGAAACTTTTACCGATAAATCCAAAGAATGGGGGGTAGACGGAAACTTTGGGTATGCCAAGGCTGCACTGTTCTGTGATATCAACAAAGACGGAAACCTTGATCTTTATATTTCTTCTATTCGCGGTAAAAATCATTTATTCGTGCATCGAGGATTTAAACCCAATTCCAAAGAAGTCATTTTTGAAGATATTGCGGAAAAAGTAGGTATTGAAAAACCCTTCATGAGTTTTCCTGCGATGATTTTTGATTATGATCATGACGGCTGGGACGATATTTTGGTTACTTCCTTTCCGCTGGATAATCTTAGCAATGTAGGTGGAGAAGTGGGGGCCGAAATGTTAGGGATTAATACAGGAATTGAAAAAGCAAAGCTCTACAAAAACCTAGGAAACGAGAAATTTAAGGACGTAACCAAAGAAATGGGATTGGACAAGATGATCTTTGCTATGGGTTTCAATTTTGGCGACTTCAACAACGATGGATACTTGGATGTTTACGCTGGAACCGGAGCTTTTGAATTTAACAGTTTGGTCCCAAATAGAGCGTTTTTAAACCAACAAGGAAAGTACTTTGCCGAAGTTACCAGTCAATCGGGATTAGGGCACTTACAAAAAGGCCATGGAATCAGTTTTGGTGATTTGGACAATGACGGAGATCAAGACATTTATACTACCTTGGGAGGTGCTGTTGAAGGCGATAATGCTCATAATGCGTTGTTCGTAAATACCAATCATGGGAACAACTGGATTACGTTAAAGCTGCAAGGGAAAACAACCCCGCATGACGGTCAGAACTCACGCATAATGATCACTACGGCTGGACCTCAAGGTTCGAAATCATTCCATCATACAACGGGAAGTGGAGGGTCCTTTGGTGCTAATTCATTGCAATTAGAAGCCGGATTAGGCAATCAAACAACAATTTCCTCCGTGGAGATTTGGTGGGGCGGAAATCCATCGAAAAAGCAAACATTTACTCAGCTACAAGTAAATTCTGTATACTTATTGAAGGAAGGCGAAAATGCTGCCCAACGACAGGTAGTACAAGCCACGGCATTGAAAGGTGAAGTGGGCAAAAAAAGCTGTTGTAAAAAGTAATTTCAATAAAACTAATTTGCTGTTAGAGGGTTATCTTGATATTCGTCATGGTAACCCCTGAACTTTCTCCAGAAGATACCGATAGAATTATTCAGATGGCCTGGGAGGATAGAACTCCGTTTGAAGCCATAAAATTCCAATTTGGATACTCTGAATCCCAAGTAATTGCACTGATGAGGCAGGAGTTAAAGCGCAGTAGTTTTAACTTATGGAGAAAACGCGTAAATAGTGGCGTAAGCACGAAACATTTAAAGAAAAGAAGCCCCGATATTAATCGCTTTAAATGCAATTTACAACGAGCGATTACCGGGAATAAAATATCAAAACGATAAGATAGATACTATAATTTACAAGGTTTCTTGTAACCCTTTTATAGTTAAAACGTCTGATAGACATTCTTTTTTCGCATGTTTCGTAAGCATTGGAATGCGAATAGAAGACGGTGTGAATTTTAAAAAAAGATAACTTAAGTAGTTTATCATAATTACCTTTCTACCTCTAAATAACCGTCGGATACAAATTTTTGCAACTTCTGCAGGTTCCTTTACCGTGCTTCTAATTAAGGCATTATGCCCATTAATTCGCTCAATCACAGCGGCATTGGTACGCATCGGTCCTAAATTCGCTACTGTAACTTGAATGCCAAACTCACGTAGCTCTGCATTGAGTCCTCTACTAAAGGAATAGACAAACGCCTTGGATGCTGGATATACGGTTTTATATCCAATAGGCGAGTAGGCCGCCATACTGGAAATATTTAAAATATACGATTTAGATTGTCTTTTGAGGTTAGGAATTAACCCATGCGTAATTAGTACCAACGCCTCAATATTTAAACGTAAAAGACCAATGATTTTTTCAGAATCTGTGCCTTCGAACCCACCCGAAACACCGATACCGGCATTATTTACCAATATTTCTACCCGATAATTGGTATTTATAGTGTTAAGCAATTCTGTTAATTCAGTGGAATTGGTAATATTTGTTTCGAATGGTATTGCCGAAACACCAAATTGTTGTGATATTTCGTTGCAAAGGGCTGGCAGCCCTTCTCCAGGGAGACTTACCAATAATAACGAATAGCCACGTTCGGCTAATTCACAGGCAATAGACTTTCCCAAGCCCAAGCTAGCGCCAGTAACTACAGCAAAGGGGGAAGCAGAAGGGGTCGTAGATAGCATTAAAGAGATCGTTTTCAAAGATAAGTACCTTACTAGCAATTGGCAACAATCTTAACACTAATGAAAGTATTTTTTAATGAATGATTGCTAGGATAATTGTATACTTACTTTGTTTTATTCATGTATCATCAACTTATTATTCGTTTGCCCGTGATCCTTACTTTGCACATTAATCCAATATATACCCTGGGCAATTCCCTTTGGAAGTTGAAGTTGTATTTCTTTTTGATCGGCCTCTGGATAATAATACTTTAAAATCTTAGCAGTAACATCCGTTATGAAAACTACATCCCCTGGGTTAAACGGCGAAGAAGTAAAAAGGGTTACCATGGTTGAATTTGTGGGATTGGGCGCCAACCGCACACGATTTGTAGGGCGGTATTCAATTGTATTCGCTAAGGCCAATTTTTGTTTGTAAACCAAATAGAACCGATTATTAGCTACACTTTCTGCAATATTCTTATCAAAGTGTAAATGATATTCACTTAAACCAGAATCATTGAGCTTCTCACTGTTCCCCGTGTATCGGTCAACAAAATATATCTCTACTGGAAGTTTACGAATCAAGTTAAATTGTAATAAATATCGTGAATCTCGAATTTGATTAATCACCAATTCCGTGGTATCATTTTCTTTAGGTACATTTCTACATTCAATACTTAATAATTGTGAATGTTGTGAAATACCAATGTTCTCATCTTGATTGGTTGGTTTAAAGGCATCCATGCCGTCCAATGCGCTGGTATAACTAGAATCATAATGAATTACAAGGCCGTCATTAGGGAGTGTTCCATTATTGAAAGAATCACTTTGATAGAGTTGAATATTTAGGGTTGATAGGGCAGGCGCGGTTTGAAACACCCCCGTTAAACCCGTTCCTTTGGAAGCTTCTGTAAATGTTAATGCCGCTGAACCGTTGGCGATTGTCTTAACAAAACAGGCTTGCATAGGTTGTAAGAATCGATCGGCAGCTGAACCTAAAACGTTATTAGAGTTATTGATTACATCTACAGTTACGTAAGCCCCTCGGGTTGATACTTTTGGGTCCCATATATAGTAGTAATTTGTATTGATATTTGTACTATTAGCAAGGATTGTGTTCATGTTCACAGGTGCTTGGTATGGATTTCCAATGAAACTAAACCCATTGGCAGTTGTATTTATATCCGAAGCTGATTTGTTGCCGGTAACTAGAGTCCCTGTTGTACGTAAGGTTGTATTGGTTGGATTAGGAGTATTGGTGGCTAAACTTACGGTCCTATCCCCCCGGATCATCAATCGATAAGGTGCCCCAGCTGTAAACGTATTGATATTCGTGTTGGTTACGGCAGACCAAGTGCCAGTTGAATTGTTATGACTAAATAGCGAATAATTACCGGTTTGGGTGGCGTCAAATCCGTTGCTTCCAGTAGTAGAACCTGTAATGTGGGTTCCCAAACCCGATGAATTGCTGCCATTTTCCTGCCAATTGCTATAGATAGTTGTGGTTGTAGTAACTGGTGAACTCAATAATCTAAATCCCCTTCTTGCAGGGATATATCGCTCTACAATTACGTTCCCACTAATTGTACCATCGGTTACCGCATTTACGATGGCAGTGCCGTTTATCGAACTCTTAAAGGTTAAAAATCCATTGGCAAATAAATTGCCCGTGGTTAGCGTTAGTGCATTGGTTACATCAACACTTCCCGCTAGATTTACCCCTTTGGTATTGTTAATCGTAAGTTTTGAGGCGGTAATTGTACCGGTTACGTATTGCTGCACAACATTTCCATTAAACATTAACGTTGAATTACTTCCTGCACTGGTGATTGTTCCAGCGTTAGTAAAATCACCCGAAATGGTGAGGGTTGTATTGTTGTTGATAGAAAGCGTTTTACCCAACGGTATCTGTATTGCTCCGCTCACTGTCCAATCACCTCCCGTAGAAAAACTTGTATTATTGGAAGAATTATCCAAAATAAAGATTTTATCACTACCAAAATTGCTGGGTGCACCGCCACTACCATCGGGATAACCCGACCAGCTACTGGTATTGTTTAGTGCTGTAGTTGATCCAGTTTTAACATAATATTTGACGTAAGGGGTCCATTTTGCGTACAACGTAAGATTTGTAGCCGTAGAATAAGTTGAACCAACCGTATAATTAGTTCCACCGCCGCTGGGTTGCGTATTCCAACCATCGAAGAAATATTCGTCCCGAATTAGGGTGTTTTGATTGGCAATTACGATTGAATTCCCCGAGGTGAACGTTTGATTTGTAGGGGTTGATCCAGCGCTATTGTTATTGCCCAAATAGGTAACTGTGTAGGTGGTACTAGCAACACTAAAAATGGGTTCAATGGTTAAATTAGACGTTAGTGTAATAGTGTACGGATTAGAAGATGACAGTGTACTGCCGGAACTTACATCTTTCCAATTGCTAAATTGGTATCCAGTATTTGCCAAAGCAGTAACGGTAATTTGCGTGCCTGAGGCATAAACATCGCCGTATAAGCTAGCCCCGGATGTACTACCATTGGTTGCCGAAATCGCTTTCAACATGTAAACAGTAGCAATTTCCGTTTCTACCGATCCACGGGTGGGAGCGGTTGTATTTCGCGTGGTTCCTAGCTGATCTTTGGTTACGGTATTGGACGAAGCGGAAGATCCAGTTAAATTTACCCAACTTCCAGTTGACGGGTTTTTATATCCCATAGACGGAGTGCCGCCGCCATTGGTGTAACCCGTAACCACACCCTTGTTTGAACTATTGTTTGCAAAGCTGCTTAGCTTTAAAGTTGCTGTTTTTTTCTCAGAACTGGTAACCAACAATGGCTGAAATACCTTTCCAGTACCAATTTCTACGCCATTTCCATTGGTAATTTTGGTATAAATACCCCCAGCAAATATAGAATTGTCACTGCCATCAGCGGCACCAGTGTAAGTGATATTTCCAATGGACGTACTATTGTTGATTTTATTATTCGATGTATGATGAATAGAATAATAACAATTTACATTAGTACCGTTGGTGGGCGATGATGTAGGTATTGCAAAATCATCCAAACTAAACGCAGATGGACTTGAAGTAGTCCCAGAGCTTCGATAATAATTGTAAGCAAAAATACAGTTCAGTATATATTCATTGCTGCGATTGGCAATTGCTGCACCACCAAAATCGCCGTAACATACATTTCCCGTAAAAGTAGAATTGGCTACGTACAACGTTGAGAGATAGTTGTTAATAGCTCCGCCGTGCTCCGTGCTATAATTGTTAGAAAACGTACAGTTGTTGATATATAAAAAGCCTGAATTTTTACTTTCGCAGGCTCCACCACCTCCCAAAGAATACTCAGAACGATTTTCAGTAAAGGTAGAATTCTCGCCGTAAATGTAACCACCATCGTTGAGCATTCCACCACCATATCCCGCCGAATTTCTTGTAACCATACATCGATTCATGTACAATCTACCGCTGTTGTAAATACCACCGCCACCGTTGCCTAAAACTACACTCCCACTGGTAGTATATGAAGATCGACCATTTGAAATAGTAACATCATTTAAAACCAGTTTATTCGCTGAGTTACGAATGCAACCCCCAGCACCATTACTGCCAATATTTCCCCCTTTTATTACCCAATCGTTGATAGTGATGGTTACCGATGAACCGGACGTCTCCAATACCCGATAACTGGTTGCAGTAGAGGTTCCAGAACTACCTGTATTATTTATGCCACCGTCTGTGACTCCAGTAATTGGTACCGTGATTGTATTTCCATTTCCATTGATTGTCAATGTTTTGGATATTGTTATCGCCGAAAAACCAGAAGCGGGTGAACTCGTGGTTAAATCGTTTTGTATTTCGATAATATCGCCTGAGGCAGCACTGCTTATTTTCGATGTTAAATCAGAAAATGTACTTACGTAGTGCGTTGTTTGAGCATAAATAGGACGGATAGTTCCAATAATTCCTGTAAAAACAAATAAAACGATTCGATTAAACATAAATATTCTAGGCTAAACTATAGATATTTTACTACAAAATTCAATAAATGATATTCCTTAGACCTCAATGTTATAATTTCTTATATTTTGTGAGCGATTTATTACTGTAAATAAGAGTTTTCTATATCAAAGTCACACCTTATCTTTGATTGTATGGCAAGTATTATTATTGCAGTTCGTTCACTAATAGCAAGAACCTGCTGCTTGTTTATTGCAACATTTGGGTTGATGAGTGTGGATGTACAGGCACAATCCAATCCAACGGAAATCAAGATTTTGGAAGGCGTTGAATCGGTATTTGAAGGGAATATCGGTTCTGAACCGGCAACGTTTATAATCCAATTTTTCGGAGATATTGATTCTGCAACTAAAAAGAAAATAACCAAAATAACCGGTCATTATTATCTAAAAAAAGACGAAATTTCTATTCCTTTTACTGGAAATAGCGATGTCTCTATCGATAAAATCAACTTGCAGTTGCCAGATGGTACTGCAAATTTATCAAGGGCTACCGAAACGATTGGAGAAGCAACAGCAACTGTTTACAAAGGAACTTTCAAAATAAAAAGCAAGGTTTACCACGTATCATTTCAAGAAATATTGGATGATTTACCGGCGTATTCTCGAAGTAAACGACTTACAGATATCCCATTGTTAAAGTTAGATCATCCTACAAAATCAGCGTATGTTGGAATTGTGATTGCTTGGCCCTTGGACGATTCTCCAGAATCCAAAGCCTTACGAGCGTTTACCTGGGATAACTTAGTGGGTTTAGAATCCTTAGGCGAGGAGGAATCCAATACCTCTCGATACATTGCTATGCCCAATGCCGATGACGTGGATGTTGTGGTTCAACAAATGAAACGAGTACAAAAAAAATTGCAAAATTTATCGCAACTATACCTGCCTGATTCAAGTATGCCGGATTATCAATATGCGCTAAATCTGGTGTATAAACGTGATTTTTCATCCATTCTATTTCAGAACCATAGTTATCAAGAATACCAATTTACGGGAGGCGCTCACGGTATGTATGGTGAAAGTACTTTGTGTATAAATGCACAAACAGGGAACCTAATGGATGTTGAAAAGAGAATCCCTGTAAGCGTCTTGCCCAAAATTCCTTCATTGCTCAAGAAATATTATTTGTCGAAACAAAACGAATACCTCTGGACCAAAGAAAAACCGTATAAATCCTTGTCTGAACTATTGTTTGTAGAAGAATTCCCTGGCTTAGGCCCAAATTTGTATTGCACAGATTTAGGTTTAACAACCTACTGGGGTTTATACGAAATAGCTCCCTATTCATCGGGAATTGTTAAAGTAACCATTCCATGGAAAGAATTAAAATAAGCATTCGTTCTTCGCTAGAATCTAAAATTACAATTCTACTATGCCTGAAGGAACCTTAGACATTCTTAAAAAACCAAAAACATGGGTTACGATAATCCTCATGTTTGCTGCTGGATTTGCGGCTGCTTGGTATATGAACAAACCAGAAAAGACGTGTAATTTACCGGTAAGGATATATCAAAAATCGGGGAAGACAACCTTGGATGATGCGCTGGATTTAACCGCTGCTAACAACGATTACTTTTTGGTGAAGTCCATCTGTAATAAACTTTTATTGGAAAATCCCCAGGTTGATTCTAGTAAACTTATGGAAGAATCTGGATTGAAATATTATAAGTTGTTGTCCGATTCAACACTGGTATACGATAAATCTGTGAAAGGGGCAGGAGATGGCTTTTTCTTGGGTTCCTTTTTACAAAATTATCAAATCGACACAACGGGGATTCATTTCAAATATCGCGGTGATAAGCTCCTTAAACCCAATAAAATCAACAACAAGGATACAGGATTATCAATTTCTGTTTGCCTAAACTGGAATCAACTAAACTTTTGCAGAAAGTAATAATTTAATATCCATGACGTATAAAAATAATAATAATACGTCAAATATTGAAATCGCATGAGTGATATAAAAAAAGGGACTCCGAAGAGTCCCTTTTGCAAATGTTAACCTAACCGTTTATTCTATTACTGCTTGATGAACTTGCTGTGAGCAACTTTACCTGCACTGTAAATTTCAATTCCATAAACACCTGCTTTTAATGAAGCAATGTTTAAGGTAGTATTCGATTCGCTAGCGTTTAATTCTAACACCAATCTTCCACTAATGTCGGTTACACGAATATCCATTTTTGTTTTTTCTAAATTGCTAACCATCAATTCGCTGCTAGCAGGGTTTGGATAAATAGAAACAGGTAATTGTGCGTGACGAACCGCATTAGGAGTGCAAACTTTAACATAAATGCTATCGGTTACTTCCATATTTGAACAACCAGGGGCAGAGAATTTGTAAGTGATAGGAACATAACCACTGGATTTAATTTTAGTAACATCAAATGTATTTCCATTAACACCTTCTCCAGTGAAAACACCACTATTAGGGTAACCAGTAAGATAAACTAATTCAGTCTCTTCAATACAAATTGTATCTTGACTTAATTCAAAACGAATAATATTGTTGGTTTCATGAGCTCCAATGTCGCGCGCATTGATTACCTCAAATCCACGCTGGTCTTTGGTTGGAGTAGCCCAATAATCAGATGCACTGTCTAAAGCAGGAGATCCGTCCAATAAAGCGAATGTTCTAGTTACACTGCAATTAAACGCTAATGTGTCTAATTTAGGATTGATAGTTTTGTAAGTACCAGAAATATTCTTCGTAGTATCTTTAAATGAATTATTGAAGCTAGCAATAATTGAACTTTCAGTAAACATTATACCATTAGTCACATAGATGTCTTTACCTAGGGTTCCTTTGTTATTCCAACAAATAGTATTAATAATCCACATAGAATCTTGAGACCAAATACCACCACCAACTCCATGATTTGGGTACTGAGCATTATCGAAATTACCATCAACCTGATTTTCAGTAATGGTACAGTTAATAACTTCTAAGTTGCCCATGAAGTTGCCGATTGCAGCTCCACCAATACGAGAATAATTCTTCGCAAATGTGCTATTTTCAATTCTATGGGTATTTCTAAAATCCTGCATTGCAATACCACCACCATAAACCTGACCGTTTTTTCCTGAATTATCCGCGATGTTTCCAACAACCTCGCAATTGGTCATGATGATGTTACCTGCATAAATACCACCAGCAACAGTTTGACTTGGACCTGTACTTATGTAAGCGCGGTTGTTTAATATTCTACAGTTGTTAATCTCTAATAACTGACCTCCATTGATGCCACCGGCACGCGTGTCATTCCCATTTTGTATGGTGATACCATCAATGATACACTTAGTTGTATATCCAATATCAAGTACTCTTGTTTTTGCAGTGAATGGCGTTACGTCTGATTGTAAAATAGTCTTATCGGGTCCGTCACCTAGAATCGTTAAATTTTTAACACTCATTGGTGTTTTTAGGCTGTCTTCTGTGTAAATACCTTCCTTAATTCTAATCACATCTCCATCTTCGAGTTTTGAAAAACCTTCTGTTAATGTTGTGTAATCGCCTCCGGACTTAGCAACCGTGATAGATTTAATAAAATTTAATTTGATGGTTGCAGAACTATTTGCAGTACTATCTGATTTACCACCGTTTGTAAATGCAGCATCTGTAAAAGTGATTATAATAGATGTGTCAACGCTGTGATTGGTAGCAGAACCATCAAAAACGAAATCAACTGTTGAGTCATTGATTATTTGAGCAATGGCAGTTATTCCAGCTGGAACACGATCAACTTTTACAGCTCCGTTGGCTACTAAATCCGTACCAGCAGTACCAGCAAAACCTTGACCTTTTAGTTTGTTGTGACGAATAGTGATAATGTCGTTAAAAATACCATTGTCATCAGTATTTTCTGTCATTAACAATTGACTGAATTTTAATGAAGGCCCTTCAATACTCACTTTTAAACCATTCCAACCTTCGGTGGGATATGTTTTGGAAGTTGTACTTTGATCAGAGCGATACATATCGTAATACTGAGAGGTATCCGTGATGCTTCCAAATTGGTTACCCATGAATAACCAATTTGTTATTTGCTTTCCGAAATAGATTACAGACTGAGCATACGACGGCATTTGTTTAGGTCCAATCCAATAGGGTTTGTTGTTGTACAAACCTTTGTACTCATAGATACCCGAAGAATTGGGGTCGAATTGGCGTTCCACTACTAAATTGGGAACTTGTGCGGAAACTTTGCCAATAAGCAAAAGCATGGCCGCAATAATTAAATGTAATTTTTTCATTATATCTCTTGAATAAATTTTGCTAATTTGGCATCTAGAACGCATCTTTTTATGAAGTCTAATTCAAGTGCAAAATTAACCTTAATAGGATTTTCTGTTGTGTTTTTGGGGGGCTAACAAAATCTAATATTGATATACTATTACATAGTATTTACAAAGGCTTAGCATTTGTTGGGCGGTTTGTTTTTTTAAAGGCATATTTGTAGTATTAAACCAAAATTTCTTTATGGTAGTTATCCTTTGTTTTCGGAAAATTATGGGGTTGTTGGTTTTTACAATCCCTAGTATTTTACAAGCACAGTTAACCGTTATCTCCTTCAATATTCGGTACGATAATCCTGCCGATTCTCAAAATGCGTGGTCTTACAGAAGACAATCCTTAAGCGAGTTTGTCTTAAAGCAAAATCCGGACATAGTAGGTTTGCAAGAAGTATTACCTCACCAAATTCAGGATTTAGACTCAATGCTTAATAGTCATTCGGATCCTTCCCTCGTATTTTCTTGGGTTGGTGTTGGGCGAGAGGATGGCCAACAAAATGGAGAATTTTGCCCAATTTTCTATAATCGAAAAAAATACAAATTATTGGCTTGGGAAACCCGGTGGCTATCTCCAACACCTTCTGTACCATCCAAAGGGTGGGATGCCGCATTACCGAGGATCGCAACTATCGCAAAGTTCCAAGAATACACATCAAGACGGGAGTATGTGGTAATAAATACCCATCTGGATCATCTAGGTGAACAAGCCAAACTCAATAGTGCCAAATTATTAGTGTCATGGTTAGATACCCTAGCCGAAGAAAGTGCCCCAGTGTTGGTATTGGGGGATTTTAATGCCGATAGAAAATCAAGTCCAATACGATGGATAATGGCTTCCCAGCGTGTATTTATGGCCAATGCTTCATCTCTCAACTCACAAGGTACATTCAATGGTTTTGTTGATCGCTCATTAACGGCCGAAGCCCCTAATAGTGCAACGGAAATCGACTTTATCTTTTACTCCCATCATTTTCAGTTAATATCATCCACTATAGATTATACACAACGCGGTCCAGGGTTGTTTTTATCGGATCATTACCCTGTAATTGCAAAATTTTATAATGCTATGCCAACGGCAAACCTAAGTATTTGTTATCCCGGTGCATGGGCTGTACAGAAAATTAGAGCCCAAGCAGAATTCCCGTTATCCGAAAAACAATCCATCGGTGCAATTCTTACCCGCCAAAACGTTCTGTGGCAAACACAGTCACTGGGATTAGAATATAGATATTATCCTACCGTTCGTAAAAAATCAAAATTGGGGTATTATGGCAACCTAAGTACGGGATTCGGGAAAGCGGATTCCTATGGAAGTGGTGTTTATTCGGCAATTGCTGGAGGATTTGTGCAACAAAATTTCTCGGGTAGAAGCAAGCGATGGTTGTTTGAAATACAAATTGGCGGCAGAGCAGGAGCTATGCTAACCGGCGATTTAGAAAGCGGTGGAGGTTTTGGTGGCTTGTTGTATATTGCTGGCCCTCTTAGTGTCGTAGATTTTAGAGTAAATATGGGATACCGATTCTAATACCTTTGTACCATGCCTAAATCAACTGGGAATTGGATAAAAGAAGCTACTGCCGTACTGATTTTTGTCTTGTTAGTGGCTTTGATTTTTCCATTTCGATGGAATCACATAGCATACTTTAATAACAGTATCGATTTATTAGGAACGGTTTGGAGTGTTTCGCACGTATCCGAAGCTATCAGCAGCGGCCACAATCCATGGATTACCAATCAAATGCTAGCCCCTCAGGGCCTATCAATACTATCACATACCTCCGTTTTTATCGTAGGAGTGGTGGATAGTTTAATTAAAAATCCTGTGCTTTCCCTGAATGTTGTTATGGTTGTTAACTTTGTTTTACTCGCTTGGGGATTTTATAAACTGACCTCTATTTGGATTTCCGATCCCTGGATACAAACAAGTGTCGCCACAATGACGGTTTTTACCGCATATTACCAGTCAAAATTCGGAATTCATATTAACCTCCTTTTGCAATGCAGCGTTCCTTGGGCTGCGTACTTCATGCTAAAGTCGGTTAGTTTACAACCGTTCATAACGATAAATCATAAGCCTAAATTTATTCTAGGTTGCATGATAACAATTATTGGATTGTTTTTCGATTATTATACCGCAATTTTATTGTTGTTTTTGCTATTGCCATGGGTCTTATGGGACTTGTGGGTTCATGATATATTACTCCATGGTAAACGTAAGCATTGGTGGGCAGTAATTATTACCCTCGTTGTAATCCATGGGATTGGTAGAGTCTACAACATGGGTGGTTTTGATAAAAAAGGTGGAATATGGGAAGCAGCGGATATCCGACAGTTATTTATCCCTTCCTCGTTGGGACGATGGATTCATTCCAATACGGTATTTCCACAATCACCGATAACTGAGAACTTTATTTATATAGGCTGGAGCTTGATTATTTCATTGATAATCATCGGTTTGATATTTCTTTACAAAAAACTCAAATTTCATTTTCCCAATAACATAACCTTTTTATGGTTTGCGGTTGTGGTATCCTTAATCGTAGTCCTTCCAGTTATACGATTGCAGGGTAAAAACTTGTGGTACACACCATCGGCTTTGATGCATTATGTTCCTGGGTTGGATCATTTTCGGATGCCAACGCGCATGATTCCCATTGTTCATTTTTACGGGGCTATGCTGGTTTTTATTTATCTCTACAATGCTAAATCTAAATTGAAAATTGGGTATATCCCCTTAATTTTATTGATAACTACTTTATTTCTTATTGAGCATAAAACAAAGACACCCAAGTATTTTTCGATGAAAGACTATTCGCTTTCTCAAACCGATAAAGACTTATTGCCCAATAACACTGTATTGAGTTTTCCTTGGGGAGTGCGGGATGGTCTTAAAGAATTAGGGAAGTTTAACGCTTTCGATTATGTCCTGATGATGCAGCCCGATGTTAAACTGGTTTCGGCCTACATTTCTCGAATTTCTTCTAGCCGTTGGCAACAGATCCAATCCGATTCCTTTTTTCTCTTGATAAATAAAACCCAACAAATACCCAACTGTCCATGGACGAACAAACAGAAACAGCTAGCGAAACAAGGTCTTGACTCGCGCAAAATAACGTTGTTACGAGTGCCTGTGGAATACAGTTACATCGCCGATAGGTTCAAATCCATCGAAGATATTTCTTGGATCGAAACCAAAACACCCAATTGTTTGTACTTATTGCGCAACAACCATCGTTCCCAAGTTAGTAATTAGATATACGGAGCTAAATACAATCAAAATGAGCCTTGAATCATCCGTATATAATCACCAATCTATGTTGGTGTTATACGATGGGGAGTGTGTGTTGTGTAACTTTTGGATTTCCCTAATTAAAAGAAATCAACAGGCAAATAGTATCCAGTGCCAATCCCTCCAAGCATGGATGAAGAATAAGTCGCAGGAATCACTAACCGAACCACAGACACCAATAACTCATAATTCCGAAATCCCATTGGAACAACTGAGTTCTACTGAAAAATGCAGGGAACCGCTTGACTTACCAACGAGATTTTTAGCAATATCCAATTTGCCAGATTCTGTGATTGTGATACACAATAATCAAATTTTAATTGAATCGGATGCAGTCTTGGCGATAGTAAAACAATTACATGGGCCAATTCGATTGCTATTAATTGGCAGAGCACTGCCTAAAGGACTTAGAAACCTTATATACCGGTGGGTGGCAAAAAATAGATACCGGTGGTTTGGTAAAACAGATTATTGTAGTTTGTAGTTATCTTCTCGGAGTTGCGTTGATTTTTATCCTTAATTGATAATTTGTTTTTTGGGGATGTTTTGAGAATTTATTTAATTGAAAATCATATAATTGTGAATGGTTTGTTTAACTTTACACAATTGGACTTAACATTATGACTAACCAATTTTTGTTAAAAAGGTGGGTGGATAGTGGAATTCAGAAATTCCTCTCAGGAAATGCAAAAAAAGTAGGTGAAAAAACAATCCTTACAATCGCAATCCTAAGTTACATAATACATCTGTTATTGATAGCTTTGGTGAATTGGAACTGGATTAATACAGATTTGAAATTTTTAAACAATCCAATTTCTGCTATTTATACACCATTTTCATTTATTTTAGTGTATGAAGTTTATCTCCTTCTATATTATCTACCGCAATCCACATCTTTCTATATTGGCAAGCAATATGAGATTATAACGTTGATTGTAATTAGACGTATATTCAAGGATATTGGAAATTTAGAATTTGTTAGTAATTGGTTTAGTAATACCAACGACTTACAGTTTACCATAGATACCATAACGTCATTATTGCTTTTTTTACTCATTTATTGGTATTATTACTCAATTTTCAAGCATGAAAAAAGTAAAATTTCCAAAAGAGATTTTGATAGTGATTCAGCCCAACGTTATTTGTTTTTAAAACGTGGCCTTGCTTTAGTCTTGGTCCCTATTTTGTTGATTATGGCAGTGTTTTCTTTATTTAATTGGATATCAGATTTTCCAGCAAGTGGTGCGGTAGGTCTGAAAACTCTAGCTAAAGTAAATAATGTATTTTTTGATGAGTTTTTTACAGTTCTAATTGTTGTGGATGTGTTTTTATTGATCACATCATTCTATTACTCGGATAAATTTCATACTATCATTCGAAATTCTGGTTTCGTAATTTCAACCGTATTGCTTAAACTCTCATTTTCAACTACAGGAATTATTAATAATGTACTTATTGTTGGGTCGGTATTATTTGGAATTTTAATTTTACAAGTACATGATTTATTTGAACGCCTAAATAATAAAGAAAATAAAAAAATAAATCCATCGTAATGGTAGGTAATTAATCCTCTTAGCTCTTCTGAGTAGTTAAAATGGAGAATAATTCTGTTGGTGAAAGTATCGACAATTCGTTGCCTTCGAAGTCTTTCGTAAAGGAAATGAAATTAATTTGTTAAGCCGCAGACAATCTACGAATTTCGTAAGGCTTACAAACGCCATTAATCACATCTTTCCAACCCAAAATAACACCCCATGATTCGATCACTCTTTCTGTTCATTCTATGGATATTTTTATCGATTCCCGCTCATGGACAAACGGTGAAATACCTCTTCTGTTCCTATTGCGACATTGTGCCAGGGGATACTTTTTATGTGGCTAAATCTACAGCCACTTTGAAATCAAAACCAGTGGACAATTCCAAAACACTGGTTGCCTTGAACCTAGGCGATATGGTAATTGTAACACCAACGTCGCCATCCAAATCAACGGGGAAGGGTAGTGGTCCTTACCCAAATTCTAGCATGGAAACTAGATATAAAACAGAAAATCCATTGGATTTTCTGCCTGTAACCTATCAAGGTAAATCGGGATTTATTGCTACAAGTGCATTGGGGATTGCTAAGCTCAATACACAGGTGCCCAAAACCTATTTTATGGTAAAATCCAACTTCATGGGTAGTACCACCAATGATAGTCTAACGTTTATTGAAGTAAATGGTAATCAAACTGTTAATGAATTTTCCACGCGCATTTTTGGATCGCTAATTTCTATTAGTGTTAATGGAAATGCAGGACTTGATAGCGTCACTCATTTATTGCGAATCGATTATTATTCGGAAGCCTGTGGAGATGAATCCGGTATGACCTACTTTACTTGGAATCCCCAAGAGCTACATTTGTTAGGTCATCTGGCCGCCTCCGCAGATCCTGAAAGTCAATACGGCGAAGCATTTTATTTTCCCTCAGATGTAGGTGGGGCCCCAGGAAAAGTTATTTTTCGCGCCGAAACTTACGAGGTTTTTGATGAAACCACTAATTGGACCAGGAGATCGGTGGAAGAAAGAGTTTTTACCTGGTCTCAAGGATACCTAACACCGTCTTTCAAAGATTCTTCGGAGGAAGAATAAACCGATGCGTTAGCATTTTGAGTCAATTACATTATCTATGCTTGGTGAGAATACCATAGAAAAACCAAAAGTTCGCAGTTCTTTTCGCAGAAAGTTAGGTAGACACTTCTTTATTTGGAAACGAAAATTTAAATGGTGGTTCGGGAAGGAGCGATATGCCGTTCCAACGGAGATTTCTTTCCAAAAATCGTATGGCAAGAGAACTCATAGAAAAGTTCGTAACATTAATAATCCAGTTTCTGTAATACATCACAAATCCGTGCTACTGAGGCCACTCAAAGATGTAGATATGTATTTACAGCACAATAAGGTGATTAATCTCCAAATCGCATGTGCAGCAATGCATGGTGCCATTATTTATCCGGGACAGACTTTTTCATTATGGCGATTGGTTGGGAAACCCTCTAAGTCCAAGGGATATTTGGAAGGACTGGCTTTGCACAACGGAAAAATTACTACAGACATTGGCGGTGGATTGTGCCAACTAGGCAATTTGCTCTATTGGATGGTGCTTCATACACCCATGCAGATTACGGAACGGTGGCGACATGGATACGATGT
>CANGWH010000047.1 GCA_947457565.1 Flavobacteriales bacterium | reverse complement strand
GTATTAATGCTTTTGGTTGAAGTTCTTTTTACGGAATTGCAATGCGGTGTGTTTCGGTATTCTTTTCTCCTGTAATAACTGCGGTATAGATCCCAGAAGCCGCATCTAGCTGTATCGAAATTAAGTCGTTAGAGCCATTAGTTATCGTTTTAATTAACTGACCTTGAGTATTGTATACTTCAATGCTTTTCACACGGTTTGATTTGTTATTTACAACGTTAAACTGTCCATCTGTAGCTGGGTTAGGATACAAGATAAAACTTGATTGTACTATACTAGCGGTTGAAGTTCCGAGTTGTGTTTCAACTGCCGAAAATAAAACCTCGAAACGGTCTTCTCTTTTTTCTTCGGTTGAGTTAATTGTGTAATTGTAAATACTTTTATCGCCAACTTCTTCTACCTTGTTTAATACTTTGTCTATCAACTGAATTTTGTAAGGGCCATTACCTTGACTGCACGTATTCACCGTTAAGAAAACGTCAGTTGGACCTGTTTTTGGATAGGCAACTTTTAATCCTAAAGCATGGGTATTGCCTGTTTCGGCAAGTTTATTTCTTCTATCGATAGCTAACCAAGTATTATTTTTTGTTAGTGTACCTAGTCCTAAGTGACCGCCGTAAAATTTAGGCGCATCGTACATATCACCGTCGTTCGAGATTTCTGGGTTGTCTAAGTCGTATTGCATCGTGAAGCCATCGCTTTCAAACGCCGTATCGTTGGCATAATTGATGGTCATTTTAAATTCATTACATGGTGTTTCTGTTAACTCTTGCACTTCAAAGTTCTTTCCTCGGCTGCGTTTGGTAGCTTCTTTCATGGCTTCAGTTATAGTTATAGAAGCATTGTTGGATTTAGCAAATACGAAGAATGCAGCACCTGGGTTAATATATCGAGCATCACCTCCAGCATTTTGGAACCAAGAAGCTCCGCCTTTTTGTGGAGTTCCACCTACGGAACTATCCCATGTATTGTAGTTTTTTGCCATCGCATCATAGGTGTAATACCTTGGCATAATGTCGTTCCTATTTCCATCGGCTACGCTTCTGAAGTTCAACGTGGAAGGGTAGGGGTTGGCAATCAAATTAGCACCTGATAGACCACTGCCATTTTGCTTAGACAGTCCAGGAATAGTAACTGTGCCTGTTTGAACCTGACCTTTAAAATCAATTATTTGCTTATTTGCTGATATACTTGTGTCGCCTAAACCGTGATCCAAATCCCTTGCGCCTCGAAAAAACACTAAAACGCCTTTGCCAATATCAATTTTGTTGGGGGAAGACCCCGAAGTGTATGCAGACCAACCGGCAGTTGCTTCATTCCAACGGAAGATGGAAGATTTACACCAACTGCAGGAAGTAGTAAAAGAATCTCTATTGGCGGCATCAGTAACAGTTCCTGTTAAATGGATATCATCGGTGAATTGAGATAAATTAGTTCCATTTTTCAACGGAATTCCAACGGTTCTGTAGGCTCTTTTGGTTGAATTCAAGAATTCAACCAATGCACCACCTTGAATCGATGAGGTTGAGGGTAAAATGGCTAATTCTCCGAAGGCTTTGGATCCTAATTTATCGAACCATCTAAATTGCAGAAATGGTACCCAAGCATTCCAATCGCTAGAGCTGGTGCTACTTGGAGTGTTTGATATTAGTCTGGTATTTTCTCGTATTGTAAGTTTACTATACAACGGTAAAGTTCTTTCCAAGGTATAATCAGAAATTCCACCGTTGCCAATGAAGACTAAAACCGTTGAGTCTATGTATAGATTTCCACCAGTTCCTGATAATTTAGTATTTGTTCCTTGAAGGAATAAGCTCGATAAATTGCTAGTGGGTTGAAAACGAAGATTGCCACTTGATGTTCTTATATCTTTTCTAAATCGTAAATTTCCATTACCTGTAAAATTCAATGTGCCATTATAAGTGGTTAGGTTTGATTTAAACATGGCTTCATTACTACCAATAATGTGAAGATTAAGTGTACCTCCAGATATTGTCATTCCTGCCAAAGTATCTAATCTAAATTCAAAATCACTTAGAGGCGTGGTTTTTGGTCCAACGTACCAATTTCCGGAATTACTTGTGGTGGAACATTTAAAAGTAACGTGGTTGTAAGGGTAGATGATGAACTGCGAGATAGAATCTGATACACCATCCATGTAAATAGTAGTATTTCTTGCGGTGGTGGTTGTGGCTAAATCTACAACAAGTACATCGGTAGATTTGGGTGTTGTGCGTGTAGGCGTCCAGTTTCCAGCAATTTTATAGGAACTATCAGAGCCCGAGGTAGGTTCACTCCAAGTGTAGATGCCTGTATTTGCATCCACAATATTTACCGTTGCTTGAATGGTAATGGAAGTTGTAAAACTACCGCATCCGGAGCCAACTCCAAAAGTTATTAAGTTGCTATAGGTACCTTTAGAGTTAAGTGAATTTCTAATATAAACCTTAGCTGTAGCATTGTTTCCAGGTTTAAACGGCATAGGTTTGCCAGGACCACTGTTTCCCGGACAAAATTCCTTCCAGGCATTGGACCCTACACTTCCATATTGTAATTCCCAAGTTGATTGAGAACTGGTATCGGCAAACCAAATTTCATCATTGCCCCCGAAACCGGTAAGCGATAATGTTATCTCCTTGTATTGGGCATTCGAACCTGCCGTGGAAGTCCATGTAATGCTGTAATTTGATCCTGCTGAATTTACAACGGCACCGGATGCTGATATCCCGGTGATTGTTTGTGCTTTAATTGGATTAGTTAATAAAAAGAAGCCAATTAAACTACTCGCTAATATTCGGTTCATCTAAATTAAGGCAATACTATTGTATGTGATTCAATTCCATTTTGGCCTGTTATTTTAGCAGAATATATTCCAGCGGAGACATTATGAAGCGCAACAGGTATAAGGTCGTTGCTGCAGTGGTTAATCACTTTGATGCATTGCCCTTGTGCATTATAGATTTCTATGGATTGAATCTTATTTTGTTTATTATTAACAATGTTAAATTGGCCGTCTACAGCGGGATTTGGATATACCACAAAGTCTTTGGTTTCTTTTGTAATCTGTTTTGTATTTAGCAAATTTTCAACCGCGGTGAATAAAACTTCAAATCTATCTTGACGTCTTTCATCTGCAGAGTTTATGGAATATTGGTAAATGCTGTTGTCCCCAACTTCTTCAACAGTATTCAATACTTTATCTACTAATTGGATTTTATAGGGGCCATTTCCAAAGCTGCAAGACTTTATTGTGAAAAATAAATCCGTTGGGCCAGTTTTTGGATAAGCTACTTTTAGCGGAAGGGTGTGAGTGTTGCCAAGTTCAGCCAGTTTGGTTCGTCTGTCTACCGCTAGCCACTGGTTGTTAGCTGTAGTAGTGCCAAGACCTAAGTGACCACCGTAAAATTTAGGCGCATCGTACATTTCTCCATCATTTGAAACCTCAGAGATATTAAGGTCGTATTGCATGGTGAAACCATCGCTTTCAAAGGCTGTGTCGTTTACATAGTTAACCGTCATTTTGAATTCGTTGCAAGGAGTTTCTTTTAATTCCTCAACACCGAAATTTTTGCCTTTGCTACGCTTGCTTGCCTCTTTCATTGCTTCGGTAAAGCTTACAGATTCGTTGTTGTTTCTAGCAAATACGAAAAATGCGGCACCGGGGTTAATATATCGGGTATCTGCACCTGCACTTTGAAACCAAGAAGCACCACCTTTTAACGGTGAGGTGCCAATTGAACTATCCCAAGAGTTGTAGTTTTTTGCCAAGGCATCGTAGGTGTAATATCGAGGTAATATTTTCGTTGTATTGCCTTCGTAAAAGCTTCTGAAATTAAGCGTGGAGGGGTAGGGGTTAGCGATTAAATTCGCGCCTTCCAGCGAAGAGCCAACATTCGTTTTAGCCAAGCCAGATACTGTTAGATTTCCTGTTTGAATTTGACCTTTAAAATCAATGATTTGTTTGTTTGCGACGATACTAGTATCCCCCAAACCATGGTCCAGGTCTCTAGCACCTCGGAAAAACACTAAAACACCTTTTCCTGGGTCTATTTTATTGGCAGAAGTTCCGGAAGTATAGGCGGTCCAACCAGCAGTAGCTTCGTTCCAGCGAAAAATAGATGATTTGCACCATGTGCAGGATGTTGTAAATGAATCCTTATTAGCGGCATCCGTTACAGTGCCTGTTAAATGGATATCATCAACGAATTGGCTTAAATTGGCGGCATTCTTTAGAGGAATTCCAACTGTTCGGTATGCACGACGTGTGGAGTTTAAAATTTCCACCAAAGCTCCCCCGGTGATAGCTGCGCCAGTTGGCATTACGCCCAATTCGCCAAAGGCTTTTGAGCCTACTTTATCGAACCATTTGAATTGTAAATGAGGGGTCCATGAATTCCAATCTGCCGCAGAACTTGATGCGGGTGAATTGGAAGCAATTGTTGTGTTGGACAACAGGGTTAGTTTACTATATAATGGTAATGATCGATTTAAGGTAAATGTGTTAGCCGATCCGGTACCAATGGTGACGAACATCAATGAGTCTATGTATAATGTTCCGCCTGTACCATTCAAAGTTTGATTTGAACCATTTAACAGTAAGTTGTTTATTGTTGTGGGTTTGAAAGATAATGTTCCGCCGTCTACATGGATATTACCGGCAATGCTGTGTGCGCCTGCGCCAGAGAACAGTAAAGTGCCAGAATTTGTGCCAGACGGATTTGTCGCAACAGCCAATTTGGAATTGATAGTAGCTGTATTTCCTGTAGGTATGATAATTTCTAAAATTCCCACACCGGATTTACGTATTCCGCCATTAAGGTCCACAATGAAATCATCGCCAGAGGTTGAGGTGGCTTTACCTACAGTCCATGCTGTATTTGCCGTGCATCTAAAAGTGACATTATTGTAGGGGAAGATCTTAAATTGATTAATACTCTCCGTTAGATTAGAAATGTCTATCGTTGTATTTCTTACGGTAGACGTTTGGGCGAGATCAACCACTAAAATATCATCGGTGGATATGGTTGTTCGGGTTGGAGACCAATTTCCTGCAATTTTGTAGGATGAGTCTGTTCCTGTTGCTGGTTCGATCCAAGTATAGATACCGGTTGAGGCGACTTTATTCACTGTTGCTGCAATCGTAAAAGAAGGGGATCCGCTGCTAAAAGCACAATTATTGCTAGAATTAAGACCCAAGGTTATACTGGTAGTTTGTTGACCTGCGGTTGTTCCGATATGTCGGATGTAATAAGAAACTGTGCATTTTCCGTTGCAGGCAACATCATTTTCAAGAATTGGATAGCAAAAGCTTTTCCAAGAGCCGGATGTTGGTTGCCCCATTACTACTTGCCAATCTGTTTTGTTGCTTGCATCCCAAACTAAATATTCGCCTTTGGTGCCAGTTTGAACTACTTTTATTTCCTTATAATTATTGGCATTGGTTGTAGTATTGGTGGATGAATAAAACTCTACATCCCAAGATGTTCCGTTGTTGGATGATGTAGCACCAGGAATGATGATTTCATCGATAGTCTGTGCGAAAACAAGGTTTGTAAACGTTGCAATAAAAATAAGGGATGCGGTAAATATTTTGTTTTTCATCGATACTTGGACTATGGTTCTATTTTAAGTTATTAAATGATAAATTTACTGATGATTCGAAATTAGTAGATAAATGTCTACTAATTGATTAAGCGTGATTAATTTTCATAGTTTTTGCCTAATAATTAGGAAATGTTAGTGCTACCTAGTCAAATTCGGCACTAAAAACGACTTGTTTACAAAGAGTATGAATAGGCGATTGAATGTTTTATTGCGTTACAAAACATAAGACTGGTGTAATCCCAAGGGTGTATTTATGTTTGATTTTTGAAACAATTTTGAAATTAGGTTTGGAAGTAAACAGAGATTTTGTATTTTTGCAGCCCGTTTAGGAAATCAATTCTACGGAATTGGTTAAATTTACTGGATGGTATCGTAGCTCAGTTGGTAGAGCAAAGGACTGAAAATCCTTGTGTCGACGGTTCGATTCCGCCCGATACCACACAAATCCTGCTAAACCCCTTGATTTTCAAGGGGTTTTTTATTGCATTAAAACATTCTTAAAACATTTGATTTAAAAGTTGAAAGTATGATTGTTTTCAAGTAAAGTTTTAAATAATTGAATTTTAATAAGTTGCAAATATTTATTGCTTAAAGATAATAGTATTGTAAACAATTAACTTATGGTATATGATGTAAAACCCATCTGTTAAGTCATAGTTCAAAAATTGGATTTTAATAACAAAGTTAAAGCATTCAATACAACAAGGAAAGGATTATCAGAATACGAAAGAGCTATAACTTTTTAGAGATAAAATCTGTATTTGAAGTTATGCTGTTTTTTTACATTGCAATTTCCCATTTGTTGATTTACAAAGAATGTAATAGATCTTACTAAATAGAGGATTATTTTGAGTTTACCGTAATATAACTTGCTTAGATGAAAAAAAAATTAGTTGTTCTATTCTTTGCGATATTAGTAATATCAAATTCGAATGGTCAAACTTGGCAAAAGTTAAACTCATTTCTTTCTACGGGTAGATATACAACCTCTTTTGTAATTAATAATGAGGGATATGTTGTAGGTGGTAGCACTGCTGCAGGTGCAACGAATGAGTGTTGGAAGTACATCGTGATGAAAGATTCTTGGAAACAGATGGCCAATGTCCCCATTTCGGCAAATTTTTTTAACACATTTAGCATTGGTTCTACCGGCTACGCCTTTTACGATTCTGCGCTCTTTGCTTATAATTCAACAACAAACACTTGGTCAAGGAAAAAAGGTTTGTATTACAGTGGAATGAATTTTTGGAATTGCCCTGTTTTTGTAATAGGGAATGTGGCCTACATGATGGGTGCAGACAAGCGTGTATATGCATACGATCCAACTACTAATTTATGGTCTAGAAAGGCTGATTTCCCTGGATTGTCAAGAAATTCATTTGTTGCTGTCTCAATTAAAGGTAAAGGTTACATATGTGCAGGCTTGAATTCAACTAGCGCTGGTAATAAAGTATTGAATGATATGTGGGAATACGAACCAGTGGCTGATAAATGGATTCAAAAATCAGATTATCCAAGTACTCCTCGATATGCGTCATTTGGTTTTACCGATGGTATGTTGGCATATGTAATCGGAGGCGAATCGTTAAGTCCAACAACCCTTAATAAAGACGTCTATTCCTACGATCCATCATTAGATAAATTTACTAGGTTAAATGATTTTTTAGGAGGAAATCGAAATTATATCGTGGGTTTCTATATTAATGGAACAGTATACTGCGGCATGGGCGGTAGCGGTTATTTTAAAGATTTTTATAAGTTGGGTATTTCCTCAAATAAAAATGGGAATTGTGAATTGATATCGAAAGTTTGTGTATCTGTGAGTCCAAAAAGTCAAGAATCTTTGTTTGGACGTATCCCTAATGGCAGAAAGAGTAGTTACAGTCCAAATGTTAATGTACCTATAAATAGCTGGACCCATTTAGCTATTGTAAAAAAAGATTCAAACGTATTTATCTATAAGAATGGCTTACTTGTAGACTCCAATGTTTATATAAAGCAAAGTTACACATGGTCGAGTCTTGTCTTTGGAGCTGTTTTGTTTGGTGGAAAATATAATCAACCGTTCAAAGGATGGATTGATGATTTTCGATATTCCAATCAATCTAGAACTTCTTCAGAGATTTATAATAATTATGTTTCAGGTGTTTCCACTGTTGCCGATAGTAAAACAATAGGTATTTGGGACTTTGATTCATTGAATTTGATCTCTGGTAAATTTGGTTCGAAATATGGAAGTATAGGGGGCACTGCATCCAATGTAATCTTGTCGAGCGGAAAATATGGGAAATCATTTTATTACAACGGTAAAAACTCTCATGCGGATATTCCTAGATCAATTAATATTCCGAATTATTCTGTAGAGTTTTGGATAAATCCAGACTCAATGTTATCAAGTTGGCCAATTTGTTACTATGGATTTAATACTGATGGGATGTTAATTACTCCAGCCAAAAGTTACACAAAATATAAATGGTCTACGGGTGATACTGGATTAACAACTTGCTTGAATCCTAACTCAAACTCATTTGTTACTGTTACAGATGGAATTTGTATTGATACACTCTATTTTGGATGGAATAAGGAATCTATAAAGGTTTATGATACTGTAAAAGTAAAAGTTACAGATACTTTACTTATAAATGTCACTTTTACTGATATCAAGGGTATTCAAACTAACATAGTTAAAGTATATCCTAATCCAACTAGTTCAAATCTTGTAATTGACTTTAATGATTACAATACGATTCTCGGGTATAATGTTGAAATTTATGATGTTACAGGAAAAACTGTTTATAGTTCAACCGTAACTAAACAATTAGTTACTATTGATTTGTCTAATTGGACCGGAAAAGGAACTTATTTTGTTCGGATTACGGACAAAAGTGGCAAGTCCATGGAAGTAAAAAAGATAATTTTACAGTAGAAATTTGCTTGTCTTAATAAAAAAAACCCTTGTAGAACATCTTTCTACAAGGGTTTTTTATAATTTGAATTAAAAGAATCCCTAAGATTAATTACAAACTTCACAAAATATATTTTATTAAACTGTAAATCAGGAAATTAATTTCTTTGGATGATAATGGTTTCTTGTCCTAACCATGAAATGGTTTGACTTTTAGTATTTTTTGTTTTTAATATTAACGTATATACACCATTGTGAATATCGTTTAAATCAACTGCGATATTACTTTCATTTCTTATTAAACCCGATTTAACAGAAGCTCCTAAGTTGTTAATTACATCGAACAAAATAAATTCATCTTTAGTCCAAGTTTGTATATAAACAATATCAGTACTTGGAATGGGCGTAATTCTGAAGTATTCGTTCTCCTGATGAACGCTTGCTCTATCCATAATGATTTCTTTGGTAGTTTCGCAAGTGCAACCCGAATTTCTATCAGTTGTTTTTAGTGTTATTTGATATTTGCCATCTTTGGGTAAAGCAAATTTCACCGATGCATTCGTATCTTTCGTATAGTTATTACCAACATCTTTAATGCTCCATGAGTAATTGTATCCCATTTGTCCCCCTTGAATGTTTTTATCGTCAATGGGTTGCAATCCTATTCCAAAATATGAATAGTCATAATCCGGTTTAGAGTAAAAATCGCAGGTTTTTATTTTAGGCAATACGGTTAATCTGGCGGTATCGATAAACTCACAACCATTCCCATCTTTGACTTTTATAATAATAACGGAATCCGTAATCATGTTGTTAAATGACATGTTTTGATTAGTGTCTCCAATTAAATGGGATTTTGCGTCCCAGTTAATTTTATTGGAATCAATGGGTATTCGTGTCCAATGATAACGAAAAGGGCTTGTACTATTTTGGATTTTTGGGGTAATTCTTACCTTATAATTATAGCAAATAACAGAATCTGAAATAAGTACTTTAGGAAGTGAATTGATGGTTATTGAATCGATGAGTTGGGTAGGGCAATTGTAGATATTATTGATGGTATGATAGATTTTATAAGTTCCTTGTTTGTTGAAATAAAATGTATCTGTTTGATTGGTTTTTTCTACTTTAAAAGCACTATCAGTTGAACTTGTTACTTGCCATTTGTATTTAAACAATTTAGAAGAATCCAACGTATGCAATGAACCAACTTTTAAATTTCCGCATTCTAAATATTCGCTAATTATTTTTGTAGTTGCTTTAGGTTTTACTCGAATTCTAAAAGTTCTTATGGAAATAGCTTCAATGGGGCAATTATTGTCTGATACTCTAACCGTAAAGGAATACGCCACTTCCGATGCTGAACCAATTGGAGGAACCCACATGAAATTGGCAAAGGCTAATCGTTGCTCAGGCCAGTCTATTTTATTCGCAATTTTAAACTGAGCACTAGGTATGTTGTTGCTCCATGAAAGCGTAGTTGTGTCTGGAATTATTTGATTAGGCGTAAATAAATCGTCGGTACTTTCTATTTTAAATCTCAAAGTATCTCCTTCACATATGGTGTGTTGGAAAGTGGCTATAATTTTAGGAGGTTTATTATAGTTGCAATCGTCTATCACTGATAGTTGCATATCCCGTCTGGTTTTGCCGATGATAACCCATTTTTTGGTACTTGTATCAAGTCTTCTCTCTGTAACTTCAATAACTGATACTGCATTTTCATTACACTTTGTTGGAGTTAAAGCAATGTCCCCAGTTGAAGTATCGAAAAAAATTCCTCTTGGAGGATTGACTTTATTGTTTGGCGCACATTTGATTGTAGTGGGTGGAATACAAAAGGGTGTTATGAAGTATCTTTCGTCAAATGGGGATGTGTAGGTAATTGTGTTATTGGGAAGGCTTTTAATGCCCTTAACTAATTTAAACGACATAGAATCGTTATCAATTGAATCAATGCTGCCATTATTAAAGACAAAGGGTGTATTACAACATATAATTCCTACAGGATAACTTTTAAATAATGGGGAAGAGTTTGATTCTGATTTTGTATTTTTCAGATTACAGATATTTAACATACATGTTGAGAAAAAGTCTTCATTTGCTGGTCCGGTGGTAATTGTTCCATTGCGGCAACATTGTCCAATATAAAAAGTGATTTCACAACAAGAACTACTGCTTAAAAAGGTGCTAAATGGCGCTGTAGAAAAGTCAACAATAGTTTGGTAGGTGTGTTCCTCAATGCCTCTGCCCGTAGCCATTGTGTTAACTGGGGAACAAGGTAATTTAGCTTTGTTGCATACCGGGGTAATATCCTTTATAGAAATAAGTGATATACTCAATTTAGTATTACCGCAGCCATCGCCTCCATTTGTGCCTGCAAAAACACCAAAAGTAGGATTGCTCAATGAAATTCCCCGGCAATCGCGATATAATTTTGCGGTTATTTCGTATTTGTTTCCTCCAAGTGCTCGGTAATGCATGTCAGACCCTAGTATATGTGAGCCTCTAACGGTATGGTTTATCAATAATAAAATAGCGAGCAAAAGGATTTTTAATGTTTTCATTATGGTATGGTTGTCTCGGATTATTGGATTGAATTGTTGTTTTGGTAAAAGTAAGTTGTAAAAATCAATAAAATCAATTTTTCAATTTAAGGTTTTTTGCAAATGACATTATAATTCAATTGATTAACCTTGTAACGATGAAAAACAAGGTCGTGATTCCGTGGTTTTGTAATCCTTTCAGAGGTGTATGTTATTTTATGTTTGTTGCGATGCTTTTTATAAGTAGTTGTATGATCAATCAACGGTACCATTTTTCTGGAATTTCGGTTCATCCCAAAGGTCAATTTGCACTTGGAAATAGTGTTAGAAAGCAGAAAGTGGAAAACATACAGGAAAAGGGAGGGAATTTTATTAAAAAGAATAAGGCTAAAATTCCCATGTTAATGGAGCCTGAGGCGATAACAAAAAATGTAACTTTTGTTAACGCCAATTTAGATTGTTTTAATAAAATTTCGAATGAAACCAATTCATGGGTAGTGAAAAAGTGTACGAAGAATTGTTGGGGTTGGGGGATGCCATCTACGCAGAATATTAAACCTACACAAAGCAACATTCATCAGAGTATAACAAACATTGTTTTGTCAGAAAAGGCAAATCTCATGAAGTTTGATAACTTGGAAGACCGAAAGTTATTGTTGAAACAGGCTTCTTATATTGATCTGGCAGATCCTGAATTTTGGGCATTATTATTTTTTGGTTTAGGTTTTTTAGCAGGTCTTATTTCTTTTTTTACGCCAATTAAATTTTGGATATGGCTTGCATTTCTGTTTTTGTTAATTGGTATTGGTTGTACAGCGCTCTGCGAAGGGGATTTTTATTATGCGAGTACAAAAATTTTAGCTTTTATCGGCGCGTTGGTTTTAGTTGTATGGGGCGGCGCAAGTGCCAGGATTTTTGATCTTTAGTTGAAGATGATTGAACTTAGATTCCAATAAAGTCTTCTGGATTAGATAGTGAATAATCAAAATACTGCAGGTTTTTTCTTGAAAGTTGTTTTTTTGTTTTTTTGTAATATCTTGCATAATAACATATTATGAAAAAAATATTATTAATTGCTCTGGTTTCAACTGTAGGAATTACAGCCCAGGCATCCGTGCTTCAAGCACCCGCGAAAAACAAAAATGTACCAAAATCTGAGGTAGCTGAACCCAAAACATTGCCTGCAAAAGCGGCACCAGCAGCAGCACCTAGCAAAGCTCCTGCAGTTACTCCTAAGACAAATACGTCAAAGCCTGCGGCTCCAAATAGCACTGCAAAACCTTCGGAAAAGAAGTAATTGAATAAAACTTCTCGATTGTAGTTTTTCGATTGTTTGCTTTTACATTGGGCGATCATTGAACGACAAAGGGCATTGTTCCAAACTAGGATGGTGCACTTTGTCGTTTTTTTATATACCAAGAAATAGGTATTTTCAATTTTTTGGTATGAATCTTGTTTAACCTATGGTATCTTGCTTAAAATATTATGAAAAAGACATTATTAATTGCCAGCGCTATGTTAGCTATTGGAGCTATCAGCGCTCAGGGTACGCCTACTAAGAAGAACGACGTAACTTCTGGAACTGCCCCTAAGTCAGGTACGGTTGCTTCACCAACCACCACCACATCAAAAGCTACGCCAACCAATCGTCCTGGATCTACATCTTCCACTGCAGTTACTGCTGGTGGTTCTGGTCCAATCAAAGGCGGTAATGCGGGTTCTACTAGTGTTCAAGGCCCTAAAACAACTCCTGCGGTTCAAGCAGCTCCTGCAAAAGGGTCTACGGCACCTGCATCAACATCTAGTAATTCTAATCCTTCAAAGAAATAATTAGTTCCTTGAGTGAATAAAAAAAGCGGCTGTTGGCCGCTTTTTTTATTGGTAAATATTCGATTGAAACCGTGTAATCCAACGGATGTAACTATCTACCTTCAGCGGAAGTGCAACCGCTGCTTCAATAGGAACTTTGTTCGATTATTTCAATCGATAGATTTATTTGGTTAATATAAAACGAGTCATAAAAATACCTTGACCGTCTTGTTGTCCGGCATTGCTTTCTACACCCCCTAACACGTGGGATATTTTCCAACCTTCGGCAAGTAGTTGATTTAAACGACCTGAAATAACTGCATCGTTAGAGGCGATATTTTGGAAATTTATACCTACCCCAGAATATAAGTTAAGTAATTTAGTTTCATTAAAATTCTCCACTTTAACATCATCCCGGTCCACTTTTCCTTGACCGTAATTTTTATCTTCTGTACGGGTGGTAGTTAGTGGGGCAGGATTGATAACCTCGTTGGTTTCTATAATTCTTGATCTTCCAACGCCCATAGGTACTATGGATTCAACAACAGTAACAATTTTTACTTGGGTTTGTGCCCAACTGCTGGCGTACATAGCCATCATAGGAATTAGGATTAATACTTTTTTCATGATAATAAATGAATTGGCAAAATACGAACTTGCGATTAAGAATTCAATAAATAAAGCGATTAAGGCCGAACTTGAATCGTTAAAATACAAAAGTTGCAAAAAGTAAAACACAGCATATACATTTGTTCTTAAATTATGAAAAGGTATTTGATTGCATGGGTAATTTTGTTTGTTGTATCTGATTGCTTTGGGTTAACTACTACCTCCATTGATGAATATGGTAGAAATTCAAATCCACGTTCAATGCTGTTGAGGTATCCTTTATTTTTTTCGTTGCCGCCGGATGCAATTGCTATCAATGATTCAATAATTAGTAAGGATAGTATATTCTTCCAACGTATTTACTCCGAGGCATTGGTTCGGGGGCAATCCTATGCTTTGTTGGGGGAGTTGTGTTCCATGGGTCCAAGATTAAGTGGGTCGGATAATGCGCAAAAGGCCATTCAATGGGCGGTACAGGAACTTAAAAAATACGATTTTGATCGAGTAGATACCCAATCGGTACGGGTGCCTCGTTGGGAACGTGGCGAAAAAGAGCAGGGCTGGTTTTATTCCGACGTTTTTACTCAGATTTTACGGGGAAATACATCGAAGAGTACCGATGCTTTGGAGAAAACTATTCACGGAGCTCAATTTCCTTCCTCGCCCCATCCAGAGTGGGAATGTGAATCGTACTTGGAGCGGGGAGTAACTCCCAGTAAACGTTATACCATACCTGTAGTTGCGTTAGGCGGCAGTATTTCTGGTTCCGTTCGCGCAGGATTAATATCGGTTAAGACAAAAAAAGAGCTGGATTCTTTGGGTAAAATTGGAAAATTAAAAGGCAAAATAGTTTTATTGGCCAGGCCGATGGAGGAGAGTTTGTTGAATACCTTTCAAGCCTATGGTGGTTGTGTGAATCAGCGCGTAAACGGTGCGGTTTGGTGTGCGCCTTATGGTGCTGTAGCGGTATTGGTAAGGAGTGTTAGTAATCGATGTGATATGCATCCCCATACCGGTGTTACCTATTATGATTCGGCCATTGTGAAAATCCCCATTGCAGCGGTACCTACTGCTATATCCGATATTTTGGAGTATTTGGCCCAAAAGGATCCGGGATTAGAAGTTGCCCTGGATTTGTTTTGTAAAACCTTACCGGACAGGCCTAGTGCCAATATTTTAGCCGAGACAAGGGGTTTGGTATCGCCGGAGAAGGTTATTGCTTTTGGCGGACATTTTGATAGCTGGGATCAGGGAGATGGTGCGCACGACGATGGGGCCGGCTGTATTCATGCATGGGAAGCATTGCGGATTTTAAAGGCAATTGGGTATCAGCCGAAACACACATTAAGAGCCGTTTTTTGGATTAACGAGGAAAATGGTTTGCGCGGTGGGGAGGAATATGCGCGGTTGTCTAAAGTGAAAAACGAAATCCATGTTGCTGCGCTGGAAAGTGATCGTGGAGGATTTACGCCTAAAGGGTTTGGCGTGGATTCTGCTTTGATGAATGGTGTAAAAAAATATCAGTCTTTACTCAGTGAATATGGAGTTGGAATGTTAGAATTAGGAGGCGGGGGAGCGGATATCGGTCCATTAAAAAAATCTTGGCCATCCATAGGATTTGTGAGCTTTATTCCTGATTCGCAACGATATTTTGATGTTCACCATGCCGAAACGGATGTATTTAGTTCGGTAAATAAGAGAGAATTGGAATTAGGAGCGGCTGCTATTGCAGCGATGATTTATATACTTGACCAGGAATTGGATTAAGATACTTACGTTTTCTAATGCAGAGATTACCGTTTTTTGGCTTTTTGTAATAAATCTTTGATTTCGTCTGTTTGAATATAATCGGCGTTCATTTCTAGAGCTTCTGAATTTTCCGCTGCTGTTTGTACATTCCAGAGGCTTATTTTAAAATTCCCTGCATGGAGCGTGTCAACCTGTTCTTTACTGATGTTTTGCAAATCCATCGTTAAACCTTGGTATTGGAAAGTGTTTAACGCTTTGATTCCATCGTTGAATGTACTTGTATAAAAATACGTTGGCGAAAAAGGTGAAAGCTGATGGAAATAATTAAGGAACGACGTGTCTTGAGATTCAACTAATATTAGATTTTTTCGAGGATTTTTCTCTATGAAATAGACGATTGATTCTGCTACTGCTTGTTGGTAAGGTGTATAGGTTGATGCGGTGTACAGTTTTACGTCAAACGTTATAATAGCCTCTGGAAATTCGGTAAGTAGGTTAAAAATAGAATCCAATCGTTGCAAGGATTCTTTTCCTGAAAACAATCCTTTGTAGTTGATCGCAGATATTTCGTCTGCCGTGAAATCATGGATTAAACCTTGACCTTCAGTAAGGTCTGAAAGTTCAGCGTCGTGAAAAGCGAATAAGATTCCGTCTTTCGACATTTGAACATCTATTTCAACCCCATCGGCACCTTGATTTAAACATTCAAAAATAGAATTTCTACTGTCTAAAGGGAAACGCGATTTTATTCCCATACCGCCATGTCCTAAACAACTAGGTTTTATTTGCGGCAATTCGGATTTGCAGGCAACAAAAAAAAGGGCAATAAGTGCCCAATAGAGAATAGAGCTGTTACGTAGGAAGTGATTACTCAATTTCAACGCCTACAGCACGGAAATGAAGTTCAATTTTCGGCTCTTTAATGGCTGCAATTTCTTCGGCTGTTTTACCATCGTCCTTAGCCCATTCCTGCAACATTTCTACGGAAACAGTATCTTGGTAGAAATAACCGGTAGCGTACATGGATTTACCTACTGAGTTTTTTTCGATTTTAAATTGATGATCGAAATCAACAAACAAATCTTCGGTTGCTGTTTTGTATTTAAACCAGCAGCCTTCGGTTTGACATACTGCGGTTGAGGTGCCTTTAACTATAACACTTTTGGTATGAGACTGCCAATTTGCTAATGCTGAATCTACATCGATGGCGGTAGTTTTGTCGAATTTCTGGCCATATAAGGATGTGTTGGATTTGGTGCTATCCGTTTGGCTACTAGACGATTGATTGCAAGAACCCAAGAATATACCGGTGGTAGATAATGCCGAAATAGCAAAAAGGGCGTGAATGAATCTCTTTCTCATGATACAAAGTTATAGTATAATTTCATCAAAGCCATCTAAATTTACAACCCAATAATAAATGTTATTTTTATGAATTTCACTTTTTTAGGCCATGCCTGTTTTACAATAGAATTTGGAGCAAAGACGCTGTTGTTTGATCCTTTTATTTCGGGTAATCCGATGGCCAAAGAACATGGAATTGATGTAGATAGGATACAAGCCGATTATATCTTGATATCTCATGCCCATGCAGATCATTTATTGGATGCGGTTTCCATTGCAAAACGCTGTGACGCCACGGTTGTTTGTAGTTATGAGGTTCATGAATGGTTGTTGAAGCAAGGCGTTGCTAAGACACATCCCATGAACATAGGCGGAAGGTGGAATTTTGGGGATTTTAGTGTTAAGTGTGTTGTTGCGCATCATTCATCAGGACTGCCGGATGGTAGTTATGGAGGCAGTCCGATGGGATTTTTAGTATTTGCCGATAACAAGCAAATCTATTATAGTGGAGATACGTCGTTAACCTTGGATATGCAATTAATTCCTCGATGGGCTACATTGGACTGCGCCATACTACCATTGGGTGATAATTTTACCATGGGGGTTTCTGATGCCGTTCTTGCTGCTGAATTTGCGGGTGCAAAGCGAGTAATTGGGGTGCATTACGATACATTTGGGTATATCGTGATAGATAAAGAAGGTGCCTTACAACAGTTTAATGATGCTGGTATTGTTTTAGAACTGCCGAAAATAGGGGGGACAGTTACTTTATAAATTATCGGAAAGTCTAAAAATTTCCTCGCACAATTGCCATTTTTCATTGGCTGGGAACCCCGGGATTGCTTGTTGGTATTTCCACATGAGCGATTCCCACTCCAATACTTTTGGGTTAGCATCATCCATCGTTGATTTGTTTTCAAAACTAAATTCGTCCGAGGTGTTAAGGTGCATGATGAGTCGATTGGATATTCGGTAAATAACACATTCCTGAATTCCAGAATCGCAAATTGAATGAATGATTTCGGGCCAAACTGTTTTATGGTAATTTTCGTATTCCGATATTAGTTCGGGATTGTCTTTAAGATCTAAAGCAAGTACATAGGTTTTCATTGGCTTGGTGAGGGTTGAAATTAGGGGGCTATTTCTATGTTGATTTAATTATTTTGTTTGCGAAAAAACTAACGTAGGCGAATGCTAATAATGGCAATATAAATGCGTAGTTCAGCCCCCATGAATCAGAAATCAATCCCATGGCCGGAGGTAGTAAAGCCCCGCCGCCGATAGTCATGATCAGCAATGATGAAGCCAAAGCAGGGGGATTGGGTATTTGTTGTAAGCTAATGGAAAAAATGGCGGGGAACATGATACTCATGAACAGTTGTGCTAGAATTAAACAGTACAATCCGGATATCGGAGATTGAGTATTGGCGGTAACGATGGCGAATGCGGTTAATGCGGCAGCGGATGAGGCGCAGATTTCCAAGAGTTTTGCTGGGTTGATGTATTTCATTAGGGCGCTACCGATAAATCGGCCCGACATAAACAACAATAAACCGATAGAGAGTAGAACGGAGGCATTGTTTTTGGTTAGGGTTGAATATTCTTGGCTATATCGAATAAAAAAACTACCAATTCCGATTTGTGCACCCACGTATAGTCC
>CANGWH010000046.1 GCA_947457565.1 Flavobacteriales bacterium | reverse complement strand
CTAAAAATATACCTGCGAGAAAAACTCAAAGATATGGATATCATGAAGAAATTAAAATCAGAAGAATCCTCGGTTGTTGGCGTTACCACAAATACAATCAACATGGAGTCTATTGATATTCCTCTTCGATGGAATGGGTTAACCATCACCTTACACTTCCAATCCCTTGGGATTGAAACCGTAAATAATGAGTTTAACCAGATAAACTACTATTCCGGATTTACGATAATTGAGTAAAATCTTGACCGGTTTTGTCTATTATTAGATAACGCAAGACCAATGAACCATTAATCAATCATTGATTTTTAATTCAGATGATGGTTAAAAAGGTGTACGGTATAGTGATACAATTAATATCTTGTACTAACAACTTTTTCTGAGACAAAACAAAACAAGAAAGGGCGGCCAATGGCCGCCCTTTCTGTTTAACTCAAATCGTACGATTCGTAATTACTAAATTATTAGATTTTCAATTAATTACTGTGGCCACAATTCTAATGCATCAAATAAACTACCCGCTGCTGGAGCATTTTTGTTGGCATTAATTTCATCCTGAGGCACCAAGAATCGTTGTGGAAGTTGCGTTCCAGTGTATGGAGTTACGCCAATGGCATTCTTCGTTCTACGAACGTCGCACCATGGCTCAATCTGACCGTATAATGAAACATACTTTTCGGTCAAAATTTCCACTATACCTTCAGCTGGGCTAGCAAAATCAGTTAAATCGTAGGCATCGTACTGACCGCCGTAAGTAGCAGCATTAGAAGAGCGTACGTTATTTAAATGAACTAAAGCATTAGGGAAATCACCGCCACGGGCATAACACTCTGCCAAGATTAACTCGTTCTCAACATAAGAAACGATTGGAAAATTGTTGGTTGCAGAGAAAATACCACCGTCGATATTTGGATCTAAAGGTGTGTAATAATCAACCAAGAAATAATTGTCGAAACGACTTAATTCATCGGTTTTTGCATTATTGCGGCATTTAGTAGAACCAGTATCTAATAGAGCTTCCATATGAGATCCGCTGGCAGACATATAGCCAGAACGGTTCCAATCAAGGAAATCGTAATACAAATTCCAAGCACCTGGAGTTGCTTGACTGTGATCAGCCATTAAGTCGTTACCGGCAGCAATACCATTTTTAGCAGCATCCAACGCATTGGTATAATCACCCATACGCAAATAAGCTCTTGCTTTTAATGTATTTGCCACTTCGGCCCAATCATAACTTCCAGCGTAAGCAGAACCATATGCCTGACCCGCTGCACCATAAGCTAATGCCGAATCCAACAAAGCAATTGCATGCTTGTGAACATCTGACATTTTATCAAATTTAGGTGCTGTGATAGCATCGTTACAAGCTTCTGAATCGGGAATATCTCCCCATAATGCGGAAGCTGTTAGCAACAAATTAGCTTCGGTAATACAAGCAACCGCATTTAATGATTTATTATTTGCTCTAGCTGCTTTTTCACGAATAATTCTGCACTGGGCGATACCTTCGGTGTATAAATTACCCCAAGGTGTATTGAAATCTCCGGCAGTCATATTGTATTGGGCATAGGATATAAACTGACGATCATAGCCATTGTGGTGGCCAGAGAAGATACCTGCCAATCGAGCAGCTTCTCCTTCGTTAACTAATACGTTTGCCAATTGGGCACCGGTAATCATCAACGTTGGATCTGAATCACTGAATTGCCCTGGATTTACTTTATTGATTTCTTTGATGTCTTTGGTACAGGAAGAAGCTCCTACCATCAAAGCCACACCAGCAACCAATATGTATGATAATTTTTTCATTTTCTTAATTCCCTTCTAATTATAAGTTAAACTTAATGTTGAACATGAACGATTTAGTACCTGGGTTATTGAAGTAATCCAAACCACGACCGTTTGTTACACCGGTTAAATTTGTTTCAGGATCAACACCGGGGAACTTAGTCCAAAGTGCTAAATTTCTGCCTGTGAAACCTACAGTAATTCCACCTGGTACGTGCAATGCATTGGCTACGCCTTCTGGTAACGCATAGTTCATGGTTAATTCACGTAAACGTACCCAAGAAGCATCTTGAATAAACTGCTCAGACACAGAACCAAAACCTCCGCCTAAACCGGTATACCAGTATTGGTTTAACCAAACTTTACCGTTTCCATAGTCTTCGATATTACCACGACATGTAATTGTACCATCGGCATTGGTCATTACTAAACCATTACCAGCAGCGGGGTTAGCAGCAGCAGCAGCGATAGAAACACCGCGATAGTCAACAATATTTTGAGCTTCATCGGCAGTTACAGTAAATTCATTGGCAGTTTCAGGAGCAATACCAAAGTTTTTCAAGATACCATAGGTACCAGCCCACATTTGGTTACCTTGACAAGCTTCTACCAATACATTGAAAGACAATCGCTTGAAGTTACCATTCAAACCAATGCTTCCTCTCCAATCTGGATTAGGATCGCCCAATACACCTTCTTCGGAAGCGGCTTGAGGAAATCCGTTGGCATCCAACAACAATTTACCATCGTTGTCACGCGCCCATTTTCCACCCCAGAATGCTCCCATCGCCTGTCCTTCAACGGCTCTAGATGAAGTACCTGTGAAACCTTGCAAGAATATCGGAGCAGCACCGCTAAGGCTTTCCACCATGTTGCGGTTCATACCGAAGTTACCATAAACATTAACTACTAAATCTTTCTTTTTAATTACGTTTACGTTAAGATCTGCCTCAAATCCTTTGTTTGATAGGTCGGCAGCATTTTTCCACTGATTAGAGTAACCGGTAGAATTCGCTACAGTAATTGGCAATACAGCGCCCTCGATGTTGTTTTTATAATAAGTAACGCCCAATGAAACTTTGTTCTTAAAGAATTTAAAATCGGCACCAATTTCAATTTCAGTTTTCATTTCAGGACGGATATCGGGATTACCCTGAGTTGAACTGCGATAAATAGAACCTCCAAACAAGGAAGCATCCATATAATCGCCCCATCCAGAAGATGAACCAGCACTTACATAGTTAGTGTTCCATATGTACGCTGGAGGAGCAACCCCTACACGACCACCAGAAGCTCTTAATTTAGCGTAACTTAAAAGATCACTTTTGGGTAAATCTTTAGAAAGTTCGTACGCTAAACTGGCACTTGGTGAAAAGAATCTATCAGCAAAAGTTGAAGAGGCTTCTGAAGCTGCAGTAGCTTGAATGAAGAATTTATCTTGAATATCAAAATCCAAAACTGCATACAAACGATTATTCAACAATTCGCTGTATGAGTTAAATGGATCTTGGTTTTCAGTGGTTGCATTAATAAACGCAAAACGATCTTGATCTCTGATAATAAACTGAGACGCAGTTCCACCAATACTGTACAACGTATTGTAGGTATATAAGTAACCCGCGGTTGTATTCAAGTTAATTGATTTACTCAATTTGAAACTGCTTTGATTGATGAAATGCATACTTAACTCAGATTCTTGGATATTTTGATCCGAAAAAGAACCATTAGCATAACTTCCAGCTGAGTTTACAGGGAAATAGGTAATTCTGCGATCGGTAGACATATCGTAACCTAAACGAGCAATAAACTTTGAATTCTCTTTCCACTTATAACCCAATTCCGGAGTCATAGTAAAACGAGTAACATCCGATGTATTGGTTTGCTCGTTCAATGTCCAACCTGGGTTATTATATGTAGGCGCAACATCACCTAAATATCTGCGATATCCACGATGTGCATTAAATTTAGGAATACCCGCAGCAGAATAATAAGTTCCACGATAATCCGTATTATCAAAATCGGGAGCCGTACGCAAATACCCTAAATACAAACCATCTAAGTTTGAACCTTGTTGGATACGATTGCTGGTAATTCTCGACATAAATGCATTCAAACCAACATCCAACTTATTGTTTACGTGCTGATTAAAATTCAATCTCGCCGTTGTTCTGCGGTAATCAGAAGTACCATTCATAATACCTTTCTGATTCCAATCGCTTAAACTGAAAAACATATTGCTCTTTTCGTTGGCGGACGAGATAGATAAGTTGTTATTCATGGTTATACCATTTCTAAAAACTTGGTCCCGGTTTGCATCATTGTACACCGTTTTATCACCTTTAGCACCTGATGAATTAGTAGCGCTGGTTGGTACGGCCGCATAAGCACCATAGACAGTTCCATCATCAGACACAAATCTTGCTCCCGCAGGATTGATACTATCAGAACCATCACGTAATGCAATTCTGTCTCCGAAACTGTTGGCTGCATTCGCGGCGAATTTACCCACCGATCCTTGACCAAAAGTTCCTTGTTTTTCGTATTCTCGGTTTACTTGGTCGATGGAATACGTAGAACTAAATTCAATCGACATACCACGTTTTCCTTTTTTGGTGGTAATTACTATTACTCCATTGGCGGCACGAGTTCCCCAAACTGCTGCCGCAGCGGCACCTTTAAGAACTTCAATTGACTCAATGTCCGATGGATTTAAATCGTTTAAACGAGATTGTTGAACAACTCCATCGGTTCCACCACCAAAGCTTGAGTTACTCACTGGAATACCATCCACTACAATTAAGGGTTGGTTACTTCCTGAAATGGTGTTTTGACCGCGAATCTGAATATAGGCTCCGGCACCCGGATCACCTGCAGATTTGGTAATTTGGACATTGGATGCCTTACCTGTTAGAGCTTGGATAACCCCGCTTTCGCCGGATGAAACCAAACCTTTTCCCTGAACCTGAGATACTGTGTAACCCGTTTTTCGGACACTTTTGGTTGTACCAATTGCCGTAACAGTCACCGTACCTACATTCAGTGTGTCACCGTCCGTGCTTCCGCCCGGACTCGCTGTCTGCGCTGTTGCGAAAGGAATCGCACAAGCACTGGCAGCCATGACCATTAATAGAGACTTTTTGTTCATTAGACTGATTGTTAAAAATTTACAGCTACAATCGTAATGAATTTTTAACATACTTTTTTCGATGAAATAACAATTAAGACCGATTAAAATTAAATTAGAACCAAAAACAAAAATCAAAAGAAATACAAAATATTGAAAATCAATGACTTAAATCATATTCTAGATTGAGCAACATTAAAAAGATGTGGATAACTACTTAAATCCAACAACCCAACTAACTACTAATCATTCGGTTACCTACAATAGAAAAACACAGGGCTCGAACAGCTTATTCTCTCAGATTTCACGGACTGTGACTGAATTATTTTAACAATATGAATTTGCTGTTTAATGGAATTACACAACAAAGAATTATTAACCTCCACACATCGTTGCAGTAAATTATTTGATTCCCAATACATCCATATAGCCCCTTCCTCCAATTCCCAACCAATAAAATGAATAGGTAACTTATGGGCAGTTATTAATTTCCTTTGATCATTTGCTGTCTTGATAAAAAAATCATCTTGCACAAAATCAACCAATAAGCGATTATTAACGGGTGAATTTTTCTTCTCCGGAATAAACTTTTCGTTAGACTTGGAATTAATCTCCGACATAACATCGTCTACAAATAATTTAATACTTATTTGAATAGATTTTGAGTTTTGCTTGAATTCTACTTCTGTGATTCCAATATAAAATGGATGCTCCATCGATGGTAGAACAATCCACAACAGCAAGGCTATTAAAACAATGCGTAATCGATATAAACAAACGGTTATCAAGTTTTTTACAGTTAATTCAGCCATTTTATAGTAATTGCCCCCGATCTACCTTGAAATTGAACCCAATTTCTTAGATTGCATCGCAAAATTACAACAGTAGCATGATAGATTGGATGTTAAATGAATTTCCTACGTGGTTTACCACGGGGCTTTATCATATTTTAGACTTGGATGGATATGATCACATGTTGTTTTTATGGTGTTTATGTATTCGTTATACTTTGAATTCCTGGAGGTCTGTTTTAATTTTAGTTACCGCCTTTACTATTGGACATTCCATCACATTAATTGCCTCGGTAAGTGGATTTTTAACCATTCAAACTGCATGGGTTGAACTATCAATTGCAATAACTATTTTAATATCGGCAATTATTCCATTTATAAAGAATATTAACCAAGGCAAGAACTTCAACCTTGAGTTTATTGCGGCTATCGAAAAAACATCAATATCTTACTACCTTTTGGCTCTAGTATTTGGATTCATCCACGGCATGGGATTTTCCAATTTATTGATTCAGTTATTGGGTAATGAGAATGCAATTTCCGGTCCTTTATTAGGTTTCAATGTTGGTATTGAATTTGGGCAACTTGTATTTGTTATAGCAATATTAAGTGTAGCCACAGTACTAAAATCAATTAAACCTATTTTATATACTAAGTTCATAACCAGCTCATTAATTATTGGAATTTTATTATCTCTTCAAATGATAGTAGCTCGAATACAATCTCTAATACTATAAAAGATTATTTTTGCATCTTTATAAGTCCATTTATTACCATGATAATCAACAAAACAAAGAGGAATTTAGCACTTTCAGCGAGTTTTTCAATTCTGTTTAATTTCGGATTTGCACAAAATTTAAAAAACAACCCTACCTCCAATCACGGCAATAAATTTGAACAATTAGGGACAATTTTACCCGATGCCAATGGGTACAGAACCGCCTCAGGGGCGCCAGGAAACCAATATTGGCAACAAAAAGCGGATTATAAAATCTTCGCACGATTGGATGAGAAAAAGCGATGGTTGTATGGCGAAGAGACGATAACTTACCACAATCAATCGCCGGATGTATTGCAATATTTATGGCTACAATTGGATGAAAACGAGCACAACCCTACCAACGAATCCAATTATTTTAATGGTAGTGAAAAATACACCCCAATTACTCCCGGACAACTGGAAGGGTTGGATGTAACTTCTCGCTTGGCGGGATACGGCGTAAACATTGAATCGGTTACAGATGCTGCAGGGAAACCCTTGCACTTTGTAATTAACATGACCATGATGCGCGTGGATTTACCCAAAGGATTAAATCCAAAGGAAAAGTATGTGTTTAAAGTAAAATGGAACTATAAAATTCCTGAACGAATGAAAATTGGTGGCCGAGGAGGTTATGAGCATTTTGCCGATAACAACAATTGTTTATTTACTATTTCTCAATGGTATCCTAGAATGTGCGTTTACAGCGATTATCAAGGATGGAATCACAAACAATTTACAGGTAGGGGTGAATTCTCCTTGGTTTTTGGCGATTTCGACGTTACCATGCAGGTTCCTGCGGATCACGTAATTGCAGCCACCGGGGAATGTCAAAATTACAAAGACGTTTTAACCACTGATCAATATAGCCGCTGGATGATGGCACAAAAATCCTCGGAGCCCATTGAAATTGTGACCTTATCCGAAGCAAAAAACAGAGAAACAAATAAAGATACGGTTTCTACCAAACTGTGGCGATACAAAGCCACTAATGTGCGTGATTTTGCATGGGGCAGCTCAAGAAAGTTTGTGTGGGATGCCATGCCCACCCTCGTGGAAGGCAAGAAGATCATGAGCATGAGCTATTATCCCAAAGAATCCTATCATTTGTACCGTAAATACTCTACTAAAGTAGTAGATCATACCATTAAAACCTACAGCAAATACACCATTCCCTACCAATACCCCGTAGCCATCAGCGTTGAGGCTTCCAGCGGTATGGAATACCCCATGATCTGCTTCAATTATGGAAGAACAGACGACTTAGGAAACTACAACGAACGAACTAAATATGGAATGATCGGCGTTATTATTCATGAAGTTGGGCATAATTTCTTCCCCATGATCATCAATTCCGATGAAAGAAATTGGAGTTGGATGGACGAAGGATTAAACACCTTTGTTCAATTTTTAACCGAACAAGAATTTGACAACAACTACCCTTCTCAGCGTGGTCCTGCGCACAAAATCGTTCCTTACATGCAATTACCGAAAGATCGATTGGAACCCATCATGACGAACTCTGAAAATATTATCGAGTTTGGACCGAATGCTTATGCAAAACCCGCTACTGCGTTAAATATTTTGAGAGAAACCGTTATGGGAAGAGAGTTGTTCGATTTTGCATTTAAAGAATATTGCACCCGATGGGCGTATAAACACCCCGCACCTGCAGATTTCTTTAGAACCATGGAAGATGCCAGTGGTATTGATTTGGATTGGTTTTGGAGAGCATGGTTTTATGATATCGAACCTGTTGATATTAGCTTAGATTCTGTAACGGCTTATCGCGTATTTGCGACTTTGTCCGTAACGCCGAAATGGGATACAATCAGAGCCAACTCGGGAAGAACACAAGGTATGGGGAATGGACAGGGCAAAAATCGCAGAACAGGCCCGGCTATCAATAAAGGAGAATTTCAACATGTAAGTAAGTTAAGAAATAAAGCCAGCGGAATGGTATTCGCTGTTGATAAAGATACTACGTTGCGCGACTTCTATTACTACTACAATGCAGATAAAGATACCTTTGGGAACTGGGCGAAAGAGCAATTAGCCGCCAAAGCAAAAACCGGAGAACCTCAGCTCATAGATAGGAATAAAGATTTGGAGATTGTCCCAACCACCGAAGCCAAAGAGTTCACCGATAATTTCTATTACGAGTTAACCTTTAGTAACAAAGGCGGGACTGTAATGCCCATTATTATTCAATGGAATTTTACCGATGGCAGCTCCGAAGTGGATTACCTTTCGGCCTATATCTGGCGAAAAAATGAATACAAGGTGACCAAGAATTTTGTTAAACGCAAAGAGGTAGCTTCCATTGTTGTTGATCCGTTCAAAGAAACCGCGGATATCGACGAATCCAACCAAACATGGCCTAAACAAGCACCCGAAGTTTCAAGGTTTGAATTGTACAAACAAAAAACAGGTGATAATGCACCAGAAAACAGCCCAATGAGACGGGCTCGGTTGAAGAAATAGCCAGACTCTATCTAGATTGTATTTTATTTGACTTATAAATAGTTATACCATTCGGTTATCCTTTGGTTTTTATTGGATTTTTTCAATAAGTCACCCTAATGACAATTAATTGACATTCACCATTAAAACCTTTGATTGACTAATGCGTTTGTTTGCAGTACCGCGTTCAAAATCATGAATAAATATTTAAAATTCTTTGCATTAGTTCTTGTATTGGGATTCAATACGGCCTTCGGACAATTTCACAATTGGACCAATTGTTTCAATAACAAATATGATTTGAAATTTGATAGAAAAGGACCAATTACTTCGTGTTCGGACACCGCTAATCTAAACACTACGTACAAAGGCAGTAATCAAGCTGTTTATTGGTCGGACGGATATGTTGGGCCAAACCGAGTTATTAATTATTCTGGATACTACCAAGTAGCCATATTTGATGATTCTTCTTGGTGTGCCGATACCTCTGATTGGATTTATGTGCAGGTAAACGAACTGAAAAACACGGTTTACACCGAATATGGCTATACAGAAACTAAGGTTTGTGATGGCACTGCAGTAAAGTTGTTTTGTTATTCGAGGTCAGGATCAGGTTACCGCTGGAATACCGGCGATACTACCAATAGCATTACCGTAACAAAAACAGGGAAATACTTTGTTACCCAAACAACCAAATCAAAATGTAACGATACATCAAACAAAATTTCCGTAACCGTTATCACATTAAAGACTCCAAAAATCAAAGCACTTTCGGACACTACTTTATGTTTTGGCGATACCGCAAAATTGGAATGTTATGACTGGGAAGGTAAGCTTTATTGGTCGCCCTATTACACAACAGCGGCCAAAACAGAAATTACAACGGATGGCGAATATTTTGCTGTTACACAAGATTCGTTAAGCGGTTGTTATGCTTATTCTAATCGTATTAATGTGCGCTTTAAAAAGCCAATCGCAGCTCAGCTATGCATGGTAACGGTAGACAGTGCTACCGGAAAAAACAAATTGGTTTGGAAAAATCAAGGTGAGCCCGCTACAAAGTATATCATATACCGTGAAGGAAATATTGCTTTTAGTTATAACGATATTGGTGAGGTTAAAAACAACAACAGCTTGATGGAATTTCTGGATACCAATAGCATTCCCAAAGCCAGACCTTATTCATACTACATTGCTGCAATAGATTCCTGTGGAAACGTAGCTGAAGAAAGTAAATATTATGCGCACACTACCTTGCATTTAACGGCCAGCTTGGGTGTAAATGGTGAAAATAATTTGAATTGGAGCGATTACTTGGGCATTTATCCGTTATCTACTTACAGCATTTATCGCAGCAATAAAAATGGCGCATTTACCCTATTGGCTAAAGTTTCTGCCAATGTTAAATCTTACTCGGATTTGAATCCTCCAAGTGGTGGCAATCGTTATTATATCGGCATCGATGCCACTAATTATTGCAATGCTGGATCGAGCAGCACAGAAACCATTAATTCCAACATGGTAGCTTTTGGAATTTTAAATACCAACGACATCGACATAACTTCACTTACAGTTTACCCCAATCCCTCCAGCGATGTTATCACAATTCAAGGATTAGGCAATAAGGATTACACTGTAGCCATCATCCAATCTACAGGTACTGTAGTGAAAAAAGCCGTGGTCTCTTCGAATAATCCAGTACTTTCTGTGCGCGGTTTAACCCAAGGATTATATTTCCTACAGTTTGAGAACGGGAAAACAAAGCCCGTAACCGTAGTAAATCCCTAAATGGTTGATTTATAAATCACTAAATTCTAAATACAGTTCATCTCTTATAATTGTTTTTAGTTTGGAAGGCTGTCTGCAAAGGCAGCCTTTTCTATTCTATTGATAACCGATTTTTTTGTGTATTTTGCCGATATGGATAGAAAAAAATTCATCCGCTCTTTAGGTATCACAGCGGCATCCGTAAATGTAATGGGTAAGGCGTTAGCAACGGCAACGACAAACTCGCTAAAATTGACAGAACTCGGAAATAGTACTAAAGATTCCACTTCGGACCACAATGAGGGAAATGACTCCCCCTCCATTGGAAAATTACAAAGACAAGAAAATAAGTTCACCGTTGATACTTCGAATAAGCTTTTTGCTGCAGACGAAATTCGCTGGCGAAAAATTCGAAAAAACTATCCCAGAACACCTGGTATTATCAATTTAGAAAACGGTTACTTCAGCCATCAAAGTTGGAGTACAATCAATAAACATTTAGATTACGAATTTGATATCAACGTGGAAACCAGCAGGTTTATGCGCACTCAACAACAAAAAGAAATTGAAGCAGCTAGAGTTTCCTTTGCTGAATTTATTGGGATTAATCCAGAGGAGTTAGCATTTACCCGCAATACAACCGAGAGTTTAAATACTGTTATTCTTGGATTTCCATGGAACGCTGGAGATGAAGTCATTATCGGTGATCAAGATTATGGAAGCATGGTGGAAGCATTTGAGCAAGCTTCACTGCGTTATGGCATATCAATGAAGAAAGTGGCTGTACCTCAACACGCTGGTATTTTCCGTGAAGCACCCAGTGCCGAAAGTAAACAATATTTATATGAGCAATCTGTCGTTAGAGCCTATACCGAGCTAATTACAGATAAAACCCGAATGGTTCATATTACCGATTTGATTAATTTATCGGGCCAAGTGATTCCAACCAATTTACTAGCATCGGCAATAAAAGAAATCAACCCAAACATTTTGGTTGTAGTTGATGCCGCGCATAGTTTAGCACATACGCTGGGACCATACAAATATTCGTTCCCCGAGTTATTTGCTAGCGGAGTTGATGCAATTGGGGGAAGTCTTCATAAATGGTTGTGCAACCCTATTGGAGTTGGTTTTTTGGCGATAAAAAAAACATGCATTGAACAATTTTGGCCGTTAATGGGCGATACAGGTGTATCAAAAAATAATATTAGAAAATTTGAACATCAAGGAACTAGACCCATTCAAAGTTTACAAACCATTAAAATAGCTATAGATCAGCATAGACTTATTGGATCTGAGGCTAAATTACAACGATTACAATACCTTAAGTTATGTTGGATGGGAATAGAATTTTCAGACTACGAGAATTTCCTATTTGGCAACCGAAATCTACCCCCAAAATGGGAAAAACTCAGTAAGCAACTGATTGATTTACGTACTATAGTTTCTTCCGATGGTACCCCATTGATACATGTTTATGGCCTCCCTTGGGTGATTCGAAATGAACAATTGAAGAGCTCCAGCGGAAAGCAAAGTTTTTCAACCGAAAGTCGCGGCAATGTTCAAACTGATTCTTTCAATAGAGAGTCCATGGATTTGATCCCTCCCACCGCTAGTTCCACCCTTAATTCCACCGTGAGTTCCTCCGTCCAGTATGTATCGGAATATAATCACTCAATGAATGAAGACACTTATTTTTATCAAGGAGCCATTGCCACGGTTTCGATAACGGGTTATTCCCCAAGCGAACTGGCCAAAACGCTATTGGAGAAATTTGGTATTTATACCGTAGCCATAGATCATCCAAGGGTTAAAGGGGTTAGAGTTACTCCACACCTCAGCAGCACCTTTGAAGATTGCGCAAAATTAAATCAGGCGTTAGTCTCATTAGCAAAAAAGTAGTTTAGCAAACTGATTTCAAGTTTTGCTTATGAAGATTAAGATTCGCTGATGAAGATTAAGATTCGGTAATCCCGACTTATTTCATTAATAAAACTCAACATTCGCTGTTTCTGTATTAATCGTCTGCAGACTAGCCTTAAAAAATCAGTAAAATGACCTATAAAATGGTCATTTATTATAGGAAGCACGTCCGTATCGGCTAGGTTATCAAAAAAATCCTTATTTTCGTTTTTAAAGCGATTATATGTCGGTTAACCTCAGTGAACTCTCCGGTAGAAAAGGGTTAAAAACCAACCTTTTTGAAGAACTTGGAAAATTAGCCAAAGAAACGGGCACTCCCTCCAAAGATTCCATGGAGCAATTGGCTCAAGAATTTTTATTTGGTGATGCCAATGTTTATGGAACAGCGAGTTTTTATGATTTCCTAAGACCTGAAAATCAGGGCAAAAAGGTATACGTTTGCAATGGAAGTGCTTGTATGACAGCAGGCACCCAATCGGCGGTTAAAGAAAAACTGGCTGGTACATTTGCTGAAAATGAAATCGGTGAAATGTGTTGTTTGGGTCGATGCCATGAAAATCATGCCTTCCACATCAATGGACACAATTACAGCGGAAATGCAATCAACGAATTAGATAGCGTACTGAGCAAGAAACATGCTGTTCAGGAACAATATCATGTGGACGGATTGGGGACTCAGATTTTGACAGCAGCATTTCCCGGAATTGAAAAACACTACGATATACTCCGGAAAGCGTTAAAATTAGAACGGAACGAATTACTTGAAATGTTAAAGACTTCTGGCCTAAGAGGCAGAGGGGGCGCTGGCTTCCCAATTGCTTTTAAGTTAGAATCTGCAAAAAACACAGCAGGCGATCAGAAATTCATTGTTTGTAATGCCGATGAGGGAGATCCTGGGGCCTATAGCGATCGATATTTGTTAGAAAATCAACCTCATTTAGTTTTATTGGGTATGATTATCGCGGGATACATTATGGGCGCAAGTTATGGTGTACTTTATATCCGTGCGGAATACCCGGAATCAATAACCATTTGTCAAGAAGCAATTGCATTGCTGCGAGAATCAGGCTACATCGGTCCGAACATATTAAATTCTGGATTTAATTTTGATTTTAAAGTAATTGCAGCGCAAGGAGCTTATATCTGCGGAGAAGAAACTGCATTATTATCGAGTATAGAAGGTCAAAGACCCGAAGTTCGTGTTAGACCCCCCTATCCTACTCAAAACGGATTATTTAATCGTCCTACCGTAGTGAACAACGTTGAAACGTTAGCGAGTATTCCTTGGATTATTCAACGCGGTGGCGAAGCTTATGCGGCCTTAGGAAAAGGCCGCAGCACAGGCACCAAATTGGTTTCTCTGGATGGTTATTTCAACAGACCTGGAATTTATGAAGTGGAAATGGGTACGCCCCTTAGGCAGGTAATTGAAGAATTGGGCCAAGGATTTAAATCGGCGGTGAAGGCCATGCATATTGGTGGCCCTTTGGGCGGATTGGTGCCTGTGTCCAAAATCGATGCGCTAAGCATCGATTTTGAAAGCTTCGCCTCAGAACAATTTCTTTTAGGCCATGCTTCCATTGTTTGTGTACCTGAGAACTTTCCATTAATCGACTACATTGAACATTTATTTCAATTCACAGCCCACGAAAGCTGTGGCAAATGCTTCCCTTGTCGATTGGGATCCACCCGCGGATATGAGTTAATCAAGCATGCCAAGAATGGAACTCCTATCGATAGAGAATTATTTCAAGACCTAATCACCACCATGGAAATTGGATCCTTGTGCGCATTGGGAGGTGGCCTACCCCTGCCCATCCGCAATGCACTTGCCCATTTCCCTCAAGAATTTGAATCGTATTTCCAATCCTAATACTTACAGCATGAGCAACATCGCTTACATCAACAACAGACCTCACGAATTCCTTCCAGGAGAAACGATATTAAAATTTGTTAAACGAATCCAAGGCGAACGAACCATTCCAACCTTGTGTGATGTTCCCAACTTGGAACCATTTGGCTCATGCCGGGTATGCAGTGTAGACGTAGCATTGGTTCAAAATGGACCTGTAAAAACCCAAGCATCCTGCCATACTCCAGTTACGGCAGGCACCTATATTTATCCCAGTTCGGATCGAGTAAAAAAACTCAGAAAAAACATCATTGAGTTGGTCCTAACTGATCATCCATTGGATTGCCTTACTTGCGAGGTAAACAACAACTGTGAACTTCAAACGGTAGCCGCCGAAGTGGGAATTCGAGATGTCCGATACCCCGAAGGAAAAAACCATTTAGATCGAAAGAAAGATTTGAGTCATCCCTACATGACCTCCGATTTTTCAAAATGTATCAATTGTTTCCGTTGCGTAAGAGCTTGCGACGAAGTCCAAGGCCAAATGGTGCTGAGTATGGCCGGCCGAGGCTTTGACAGTCACATTATTAAAGGACTAAACACTTCTTTTAAAGAATCGGATTGCGTGAGTTGTGGTGCATGCGCACAGGCATGTCCAACGAGCGCTATCAGCGATGTATTTGAATCAAAATCCGTAGCCTATGATGAAAAGGTACGAACAGTATGTACTTACTGTGGTGTAGGTTGCAATTTGGAAGTTGCCAAGAAAAACGGAGAAGTTAAGTCCATTCAAGCCCCATTAGACGCCGCAGTTAATGGCGGACATACTTGTCTTAAAGGAAGATTCGCTTTTGGATTCTACAACCACCAAGATCGAATCACTAGTCCGATGATTCGAAAAAATGGCGAATTAACCCCAGTAAGTTGGGACGAAGCCTATTCCTTCATTGCTGATGAATTCAACCGAATAAAATCCAATTATAGCCCCGATTACATTGCGGCCGTATCCTCCGCGCGTTGTACCAATGAGGAAAACTACCTAATGCAAAAATTTATGCGTGCAGTAATTGGAACCAACAATGTGGATTCTTGCGCTCGTGTTTGCCACTCTCCTACAGCATTAGGTATGCAACGTACGTTTGGTACTGGAGCCGCTACTAACTCCATTGTAGATCTGAAATTCACCAACTGCATTATGGTAATTGGGGCTAACCCAACCGCAGGTCACCCAGTAACTGGCGCTAAATTGAAACAGCATGCTATGAAGGGAAAAATGACCATTGTTATCGATCCCCGGAAAACAGAGTTAGCGAAATATGCTCATTACCATCTTCAACTTAGACCCGGTACTAATGTGGCCTTGTTGAATATGATGTTGTATTACATAATTCAAGAAGGCCTTGAACATAAAGAGTTTATCGAATCAAGAACAGAAGGATATGAGCAATTTAAAGAGGGTGTTCTGCGTCAAAATATCGACGAATTAGAATCCATTACCGGTGTAGACCGAGAATTGATTCGTAAAGCGGCTATTGCCTATGCAAGCTCTGGGAATGCCATGAGTTTTCATGGTTTAGGAGTTACCGAACATTCCCAGGGGACCTACACCGTAATGCTGATTGCTGATTTAGCGATGATTACCGGTAATATTGGTAGAAGAGGTGTGGGTGTAAATCCACTACGTGGGCAAAACAATGTTCAGGGAGCCGCCGACATGGGTTGTCAACCCCACCAAGGTGCGGGATATTTGGATGTTACCAACTCAGACAATCATGCTAAGTACGAAGCTTATTACGGAGCTAAACTTCCTTTACATATCGGTTATAAAATTCCCCAGATGTATGATGCATCGTTGAATGATAAGTTAAAGGCGATGTGGGTAATTGGAGAGGATATGGCTCAGACGGATCCAAACACCCAACACGTAGTTTCGGCCTTGAAGAAGTTAGATTTATTCATTGTTCAAGAGTTATTCATGACGGAGACGGCGAAACTGGCTACAGTTGTTCTACCCGGAGCTTCGTTTTTAGAAAAAGACGGGACATTCACTAACGGTGAACGCAGAATTCAAAAGGTCCAAAAGGTAGTAGAACCACTACCCGGAACTAAACCCGACGGCCAAATAATCGTTGATATTATGAATCAAATGGGTTACAAACAACCGGATTATAATCCATCAACAATGTTGCAAGAAATCTCAGGAATTGTTCCATTTTTTGAAGGTGTAAAATGGGAAGAACTTGGCAAAAACGGTAAACAATGGCCTGTTAACAAAAGTGGTGAGGGTACGGAGATATTGCATACCGAATCATTTAAAATTGGTAAAGGTAAATTTATCGGTAATAACTTTAGAGAATCGGAAGAAATCCTTCAAAACGGTAAAGAATTTCCTTACATTATCACAACTAACCGAGAATTAGAACACTACAACTGTGGTGCAATGACACGAAGAACCAAGAATGCCGAGATATTAAAAGAAGATGTTCTACTGATCTGTAAAGAAGATGCCGATAAACATTTTATCCAAGACGGTGATTTAGTGTGTGTAGAATCAGCCCGTGGGAAAGTTGATATTAAAGCAAAAATTACGGATGAAGTAAAACCCGGGGTATTAAGCAGTACCTTCCACTTCCCAGAAATTATGCTTAATAACATTACCAGCAGTGTCTCGGATTCTGAAGCGATGTGCCCAGAATATAAAGTTGTCGCTGTAAATATCAGAAAAAGTAAAGGTCAATACAAACATCAGCCTCAAACACAATTATCGTAACTTGAAGATTGGTTTAATAACCTGAAATTTTTGCAAAAGTAACGATACGTGTAAATAGCGACGTACATCAACTACTTGCACCGGTAGAAACATAGTCATCCAATTTATCAAGACTAAGCTTATAACAAAAAAAGGGTCCCTGAAGGACCCTTTTTTACTTAACTTATGAAAATAAAATTACAAACTATAATCTTCTTTATTTAATAACACAACGGGTCATTAGATACATCGTTGGAGTTACTCGGAAAGTTACCTCTTTAATAATTTGTCTTTCCTGAGCTGGCAACATTACCAAATCCTTGGCTTGAACTTGAATACATACGGGATTATTTATACCCAATTCCCATCGGGTTAATGTATGATTGGGCATTGGATTACAGTAAATTGAAGTAGAAGTTTTGGGGGATGGAGTTGGTACACCACCGGATGCCGGCACAACACCAGTTGCCGCCGGTGAATTTACACCTACACCTGCAGATGGAGCACTAACCGCGCCAGTTGCTGCGCCTGGATTGGTTACTTTATTGATAAACTTAGGATTTTTGATTGTTATTGTCTTACCCATGAACATATTTGGGTTGGCTTTAAACATTTCAGCATCTACAACGATTTGAGCGTTTACAAGGTTAGCAGTTAAAAGTACTACGAATAAAAAAGCTAATTTTTTCATGTTAATTACAATTGCTCACAACTAACCAAATTGCGTGCCAAAATAGAAAATTTGACTTTCTTTAAATTAAAAACTCAAATAAAAACAAAAGCCACCCCGATGGGGTGGCTTTGTTAGATTTTATTGTTGTTACAATTACTTCTCTACGCGAGTAGCAACGTACATGTTTGGAGTGCAACGGAAAGAAATAGATTTTACTACTCCACCTACTTGACACATGTCAACCATTGGCTTGATTTTAGCTTCAACTTGCATACACAAGTCGTTGTTTGGGCCTAAAGTCCATTTAGTTAAAGTGAAGTTAGGAGCAGGGTTGCAATGAACGCTCTGAGATTT
>CANGWH010000045.1 GCA_947457565.1 Flavobacteriales bacterium | reverse complement strand
CTGCGATAATATTCTGTTTGAAACCTTTGCATAAATCTCTGTTGTTTTGATATGGGAGTGCCCCAATAACTTTTGTATAAAGACCATATCTGTACCCGCTTCAAGAAGGTGTGTGGCATATGAGTGTCTGAGGCCATGAATACCAACGGATTTATGTATTTCGGCATTTTTCATAGCATTTTTAAATACGGCTTGGGCACTTCGAGTGGTGTATTTTTCGTTGAATTGTCCTTCAAAAAGATATTTTGATGGCTGATACACTTTCAAATAATCTTGGTACAAGGGAATTAATGATTGAGGGAAATGAACATATCGATCTTTTTTCCCTTTGCTTTCAGCGATTAGGACTTGCATTCGATCTAGGTCTATGTGTGAAATTTGCAATTGAATGATTTCACTCACACGCAATCCCATACCATACGCAATTTTTAGAATGAGTAAATGTTTGATATTAGGCGTTACTTCAAAAATTCTTTTTACTTCTGATGAACTCAACACTTTGGGCAGTGTTTTTGTGGCTTTGGGTCTGATCACAGCGTTGAAAATTTCTGATTTGGAGTGAACCAAGAAAAAATAGGATTTTATGGCATTCATCCGTGAATAAACATGGGATTCTGAATGTTTTAGGGTTTTAATGCAGTATAAGAAATAAGAATTCAGGCGGTCTGAGCTGAGATTTTGAACGGGGTGATGTTTGAGTAAAATTAACAACTGCGCAAACTCGTTGAGATATAATTTGATGGTATTGGGCGAGAATGCTTTTTGTTGCAGGGCATTTCTGAATTTGAGAAATTCTTGTTTGTTGTTTTCATAGAGCTTTGGTAGTAGTTGATCACCAATTTCGGGCAAAGGAAGGTTCAATCGTTTGCGATTCATTGTGTTGTCTGGCAAGAACCAAGCAGATTTTATGCGGCTCCATTTTGCTTTGGGGTGTGATTTTTTGAAGTTTTCCAGGGTTTCGGGATTGTATTGAAAGTAACAGAGGATCACTTTTTGATTGCGATGATTATCAAATTTGAACTGCATGTTTGAATGAAAATTGAATCAATATACGAAGGTAGTGTGTATTTTTTGCAATTGTAAATACGCAATTTGCAATTTTCGCAAAACCCATAAAATCAACACGTTTAATTTAATTTGTTATTCCGCGATCAGGGTCTTAGTTTCGTATATAATCAAGTTATACCCAATGCTATGACGACCGTGGAACAGACGAACATTGTAGCTTGACATCAAACTTTTGTGTAAAACTTGACGACCAAACAGGACAGATTTAGACCTTAAAAATATTAACTTAGCGACATCCATTTTAAGACAAGAATGAAGAAAAAATTAACGATAGAAACATTAATAAAAGAAGCCCAAATTTTCTGTGCTGAACAATCCAAGTTTCAGCATAAAGAACTGTTTGGAGTAACGGACGGCAAAGCCGTTGGGACACTTATTGAACAGAAATTTCAAAAGCACTTAAACGACAAATACGAAGTTACAATTGGGTCCTCTGCAAGTGGTGTTGACCTGCCTTCTGACGACATTTTGACTGACATCAAAGTGACTTCGATAAAACAGCCCCAATCATCTTGCCCTTTCAAAGACGCTAAACAAAAGGTTTTCGGACTTGGTTATAACTTGCTTGTTTTCGTTTACGACAAGGCTGACGACCCGAAAAGTAAAACTGCAACTTTGAATTTTGTAAGTTGTTCATTTGTTGCAAAAGAGAGAACGGCTGACTATACAACAACTTACCGTTTAAGAGAAATGGTTAAGGATAAAGCTAATGAAGCCGATATCATTGCTTACTTGCAAGACAAAAATATTCCAGCAGATGAAATAACACTATCGAAATTAGCAGAACAAATCTTAAAAACTCCACCTGAACAGGGTTACTTGACTATTTCAAATGCTTTACAATGGAGATTACAATATCAACGAATTGTAACTCTTACAGATGAAGTAAAAGGAATAACCAAAATTGTAAGCTATAACAAACCTCAATGATGAAAGTATTTGAAGCAAATATTACTCATCAAGTTTCAGATTTCTTAAATGACAATCTGAAAAAGATTACATCTTTTGAAAAGGCAAATCAAAAAATGTATGATGCCTTCGGCATCATACATTTTTTTGATAATAATGAAGAATTGGAAACGCTTAAAGAAGTTCTTTCAATTACTAATAATATTGTTGAAGAACCCGACAGAGCAGAATATGGTGACTTTCAAACCAATTCAGATTTAGCGAATAAAATTACGTTACACTTATCTTCAAAAACCATTTCGCCAGAAGTTGTAATTGAGCCAACCTGTGGAAAGGGAAATTTTATTATTGCTTCTTTACGCAATTTTAAAAACATCAAAAATGTTTTCGGTGTTGAAATTTACAAACCTTACGTTTGGGAAACTAAATTCAACATTGTAGATTTTTTCCTTTCAAATCCAAATTCAGACAAACCTGAAATTTCAATAGTTCATTGCAATGTATTCGATTTCGATTTTAAAGAAATTGCCAAGAAACATTCAACAAATGATATTTTAGTTATCGGTAATCCACCTTGGGTAACTAATTCAAAATTGGGTAGTTTAAACTCAACCAATCTTCCTAAAAAAACAAATTTCAAAAACCATAGCGGTTTAGATGCTATGACAGGTAAAGGCAATTTTGATATTGCTGAATTTATTACACTGACAATGATTGAGACCTTTCAAAATATGAAAGGCAACTTATTGATATTGGTTAAAAATTCTGTTATCAAAAATATTGTTTTTGACCAAAGCAAAAATCGTTACAAGATTTCAGCTATTGAAAAACATTGTATTGATAGCAAAAAGGAGTTTAATGTTTCAGTAGAAGCGGCTTTGTTTTATTGCAAACTAAATTCACTACCGACATTTGAATGCACAGAATTTGATTTTTACAACAATCTAAAATCTCAACTCAAATTCGGTTGGTTGAACGATAAATTTGTTTCAAACATTGACACTTACATTCACACTAAAGAAATTGACGGAGAATGTCCTTTTGTTTGGCGACAAGGCTTAAAACACGATTGTTCAACCGTAATGGAATTAGACAAAATAAACGGACACTATGTAAACGGACTGAACGAAGAAGTGAAATTGGAAGACGGTTTAGTTTACGGTATTCTCAAAAGTTCTGACCTTAAAAACACAGTAATTAATCAAACACGAAAATTTACAATTGTTACGCAAAGGAAAGTTGGTCAAGAGACAAAATATATCAAAACGGAATATCCTAAAACGTATCAATACCTGACACAGCATCAAGCAAATTTTGATGCAAGAAAATCTAGTATCTATAACAATAAACCCTTGTTTTCAATATTTGGTATTGGCGATTATTCCTTCAAACCTTTCAAAGTTGCCATATCAGGACTTTACAAGACATTTCATTTTACACTTATTCTGCCACAGGACAACAAACCTGTAATGCTTGACGACACTTGTTATTTAATAGGTTTTGACAAAATAGAATTTGCTGTTTACGCACTAATTCTTTTAAACTCTAATACGACAGTTCAGTTCTTACAATCAGTTACTTTTCCAGACGCTAAAAGAACTTTCACAAAAGACGTTTTAATGAGAATTGACCTTTTAGAATTAGCAAAACACATTGACAAAGCCGACCTACAAACAGAACTTGAAACGCTAAAAGAGAAGTATAAATTCAATTTGACACTTGACTTGTGGGACAGTTTTATTAGCGAAATGACACCAGTAAACAATGGACAAATGGCAATGTTTGCATAGACCGAAAAAAGAAGCACTGGGCATAACAGCGGTTTTGCAAAAGTGGCGGTGCAGTTCTTCGTATGACAGTGCTGTGGTTAATCAAAATTTAGTGTTTCGATTGAAGTTTATTGCTGAAAATCGCCGCCTTCGCAAAGCGGCAAACCGTTAGCAGTAATGCTATGACAGACCATAAAGTAGAAAATATCGACAGTGAAGATGCAGGCGATTTACTTGTGAAAATTGAGAAATCATTTGACATCAAGTTTGGCGACACTGAACTAATGCACATCAAGACATTGGGAGAATTTTGCGACCATGTAATAAACAAAATACAGCTTGACAATTCTGACGACTTCACAACACAACAAGCTTTTTACAAACTCCGTGACGCAATTACCACATTATTTTGCGTTGACAATAAAGCTATAACGACAGAAGTTCCACTTGACAATTTTCTCCCAAGACAAAAAAGAAAAGAACAAATAAAGGACTTAGAAAATTATTTGAATGTTCATCTAAATATCTTAAGACCTCCACATTGGGTGACAAACACGCTTTTAATCTTGTTGCTTGTATCAATCGTTGGACTATTTTTTAAATGGGAATATGGTTTGTTGGGACTTGGCATTTCGTTTAGCGGACTGTGGTTTTCAAATAAAATTGGAAACGAACTTGACGTGCAAACGGTTGGACAGCTTGCTGAAAAAATGACAAGAGAAAACTACGTGAAATCAAGGCGAAATCCTAAGACTGTTAATAAAAATGAAATTGAAAAATTATTGACTGAATGGTTTATTGACGACTTGGGTTTAGATAAAAGTAAATTAACAAGAGAAGCAAAATTTGTATGACGACAAAAGGAAGCACTACTGGTAACAGCACCTACCCCAAAGGCGGGGTTTCGTATTCCAAAGACAGCTTTGAGGGTAATCAAACTTTAGTTTTTCTAATCAAGTTTTGTGGTAAAATCCCCGCACTTCAATTTAAAGTTGATAGACAATGAAAAAGAAATTAATATTATGGGTTTTTACATTTATCTCGACAAATATTTGGTGTCAAACTAAAACTGTAATTGACGAGCAATATTTAGCCAAAGGAAAATTGGTAAGATTAATTTCATATTATACCAATGACGAAAACAAACACTATGCAGTTGAATTCATAAATAGACAGTCTAATGACACGATCGTCAATTACATTGACAGTATTCAACATGCACATTGTTCTCCAATTAATTCAATTTTTTTTATCAACGACAGTATTGGTTTTTTCACTGAGTCTGGTGGATGTTACGCTTCATACGACTGGCTATTCAGAACAAAAGACAAAGGGAAAACATGGAAGTATGTAGAAAGCGGTAGCAGGACTACAGGTAATTCTGAATATTGCCGACTGGGTAATAAAACCTTTTACATGTTTAACGAACTGAAAGGAATAATTATTTGGAATTTTTTAGAAGGTAAATTAACTTATTCGCTAACTTCAGATGGTGGTATAAATTGGGAAACGAATTCACAAGACATTTCAACAAAAGCCAAAATAAATGAAATTCATGACATAAGTTACTCAGCAGACGGACAAGTAACACTTGTTTGTGGTGAAAAATATATATTAGAATCTGACCGAAAAAAAGTGACAATAATTCAATCAAATAATTTAGGTAATTCATTCAGTCAACTAAAATAAATTTTGAAGAATAAAGTATGAACAGAAAACAACCAGCCACTAACAGCACCTACAAGAAATTGGCGGTTCAGTGGTTAAATGAAGCTTTGTGCTTCGTATCAAGTTCAGTGCTGGCAGACAGTTTAGTGCTTCGAATTCCGCTTCTTCGCCAAGCGCCAAAACGTTATAGGCAAGCAAAATGACACGACACATAATAACAATCATATTATTATTAACACTCTATGCCTGTAATAATATTAACAGACAAAAAGGGGATTTTGAAAGAATTAGCAACGAGTATTCTCTGAAAGAATTAAGCAACAACAAACAGACAACAGAACAAATTCTAGATAAAATAACACCGAGTGTTTTAGCATTTGCCAAGGCTGACACTTCTGACTTTTACTATGGTGATAATATAATTGAAGATGACAGTATTTTTAGAAAACTGTTAGTAGGGAAAACAGTCAATAAAACAACTATACTAGCGACAGAGATAAATATAAAAGACACCGTTATTAACTTTTATATGCTCGACAACAAAACTTGGAAATTGATTGGTAGTGAGAAGACAAACATTCCAATCTACAAACTTGAATTTGAAGACTTAGACGGAGATAATTACAAAGAAATTATCACTTCGACTTCAAGAAATATGAATGGAAACACTTGGCATGAGATTTATTATTTCTCTGACAAAGCAAAAACAATAAAATATGCAGGTTCTTTCTCAACAGACTATATTGTAAAGAAAGATAAGAAACAGATTGAAGAAACTTATGAAGGCAGTTGGTATATGGACAACTCAAAAACACTTTATGAATGGAGACAAGAGAAATTAGTTCCATTAAAACAAATTATTATAGCTCACGAACAACCTGTATCACAAAATGGAAAATTGAGTTTTGAGTATTACGAGAATTCAACAAATGACATAAACGGACTAAAACTGAAATATAAAGAACCATTTAGTGACGACAATAAAAAACAACAACAACTATGGGACAACTTTTTCACTGGACAATGAGATTGCCTGCCTATAACAGCCGCTACCCAAAATGCGGTTATATTGGTAAGAAAAAGTTAGGTGTTTGAGATGAAATATAGAGTTTCAAATGTAGCATTGTGGTAACCCGCACTATGGGTAGCTGCGGAACGTTGTGCTGGGTTTCCAAGTTCTAGGGTTTGTTTGCGTAATAATTGTCTGATACTTGAAGCGCGCCTGCGTTTTATACAAACGCGAATTCGCAACTTGTAATTTTCGCAAGTTTAAGAAAATTATAACTACAGTTTTAATCAGCGAAGCGACTTCATTCAGAAAAACTATGCAATAAAATCGGCAAACACAGAACGGATGTTAGGAGTGTAGATGTATTAAAGAACTCTTGTCCTGTTTATGGATACTTGACTTTGGAGGTAAGGTATTCTCATGACATTTGTTTAATATGTTTTTGGGAAGATGATGGAATAGACGATTTTGATGTTAACCAAGTCAGCGGATCAAACCAAATGACGCTAAAATAAGGACGTGAAATTTTCCAGAAAGCTAAAAATTGTATTGCGGTGTAAATGCTGTATTTTTACCGCATAATTTGCGGTGAAAATTATGTATATTCACGAAAGAGAAAATTGGACAAACTTTTTTTGGGATAACGATAAGTTATCGCCCATCTTGGCTGCAGTAAGGCATTTACAAGGTCGATTATTGGGTCGAATGGAAAGTTTAGGTTTTGATTTTATTGAGCATGCTACGTTGGAATCGCTTATATTGGATGTTGTAGATACGTCTAGAATTGAAGGTGAATTTTTAAATCCCGAGCTTGTTCGCTCGTCTATCGCCCGAAAATTAGGTATTGATAATACTGATTTTATAAAGACACCACGAAACATTGAAGGGATAGTTGATGTCATTTTGGATGCTACACAAAACTTCGAAAAGCCACTCACAGAAATACGCCTTTTAGGATGGCATCATTCGCTTTTTCAAACTGGTTTTAGTGGTTATCAGCAAATTGAAGTTGCCAAATATCGTTCAGGTGGTATGAAGGTGGTTTCGGGTAATTTTGGCAAGGAAAAAATACATTTTGTAGCGCCATCAGCCGACAGGGTTCCGCATGAAATGGAACAATTTTTACATTGGTTGAATAGTGATACAAGGTTAGATTTGGTTTTGAAATCTATCATTGCTCATTTTTGGTTTGTTACAATTCACCCTTTTGATGACGGCAATGGTCGAATTGCCCGTGCGATTTTGGATATGTGGTTAGCAAAAAGCGATAATAGTAAAATCCGGTTTTATAGCTTATCAAACCAAATATTCAAAGAGCATAAGCTTTATAACAACATTATTGAAGAAGCACAAAAAGGAACTTCGGATATTACAAAATATTTAGAATGGTTCCTTGGTTGTTTTGAAAGAGCCTTAATAGCCAGTGAACAAAATTTGGAAATCATTTTGGATAAGGCACACTTTTGGGACAGGCACAAGTCAACAAACATTAATGATAGACAAAGACTTGTAATTAATTATTTTTATGACAATTACGGAAAAAATGTGGGGTTTTTACGAACATCAACCTTTGCCAAACTTACCAAATGCTCAACAGATACAGCTTTGAGAGATTTGCAAGATTTAGTTGCAAAAGAAATGTTGAAAGTAGAGGACAGCGGAAAGAAAACAAATTACGTTATTGTAAGTCCGAAGAAAATAAGAATACCGAAATTAAATAATGAAAAATCATCAGCACCCAACGGCAGTTTGGCCTAATGGCAAGGGCATTGGATCACATCACATATTTGTGTTAGGTTCAAGCGCAATTCTTGGATTGATAATTAGACAAGAGAGGATTTAATTGGATTAAAATAGATATGGCAGAAAAAGTAATCAGAAACAACCAAAGCCTGGTGCCCTTTTTCGGGGAGCGTTTAAACTTCATTAGGGGCTTAGATCCTTTGGGTTTGCAAAATTCGTCTGATGCTACTTTTGCTATGCTCTTGCCCGGACTTAACAATGTTACGGGACGCATTCGCTACTATAGTTTTTACTGCTGGCTGTTAGATGAATACAGCAAGCAAAGCGGAAGTACCAACCCCAACCACCAACAACAATTTATCCGCAGGGCAGAATACGTCATTGCATTGGCGTCCTCCTACTTTGAAGGCGATGCATCCAGTATCCCCGGCAGTTTATATGCTTCCAAACAAATCACTAAAGAACTTAATAAGGTACACAGTTTACAATCTGGCACTTATCAACCCAATGGTTCCACTACAGATACTTATTGGAAATATCCGCTTGGAGCATTTGGGCAGTATTATTTTGGTTCGCTAAGCGATTTGGGATTGGTAAGCAGAAGGGAACAAGATGCAGGTATCTATGTGCGTACTGGTAGGCGTGAAAACACTTTTGTAAGCGGTGAAGACCTTGCAACAGCGTTTGATGTCAACCTCACAGCTGCTTCGAAAACAACCTTTTTTGAATGTCTTGTGAATGGTGAAATTACCGAAGTTCAATTAGCAGCTTTAGCTCCGGATTTTAATCTTACACAAGTGCGGCATGGAAGCGAAGAGCAGCATGTGTTGATTAAGATGCTACTCCAAAAGGATTACCCACTACGCATTGAGGAAGTGTCCAAAACGCATAGAAGAGATACAATCAAATACTTGATGCAATATATAAATGAGCATAATGCAGAATTTTCTGACCGCTCCTTTATTTATCATAGTTATGCCAACAAGGGCATCATCAACCGTGAAAAAGAGCCAACCATAATGGGTTGGTATTATTATCAGTTCAACGAGTACTGGCATTTTGCCAATACCGCTATTTTAAATGGCACTTTGGCCTATCTCGAAAACACCGTTGGTCCTAACTGGCAGGCTCTCAAACCATTTTTAGATACCTTAACAGAGCAAATAATCGGTGAATTAAAGTCTTTACAACTAATCGCTTCAGTAAAAGATAGCCTGGCAACTTTAATGTCAGTTCTTGTTCCAAAGGAACAGGAGTTCCTCGTAGCTTGCAATAAAAGTCAATCCGTATCAAGAGCAAGCTATGGTTTTTTGCTGCTGTTTTCCCAATACCTCAATCAACGTGATAATTTGATTGAATTGAAAGAGTATTCAGAACTAAACGATTTGGGAAAAGATGGAGAAGGAAGCCACTATTACCTTTCAGAATTTACTGCGAAAACGAATGTAAGCGTTGATCAATTCATTTTTGAATATCTGTATAAGCAAATCATTTACAGGCATCAGTATGTGGCATTTCGAAAAATGAGAGGTGGAATACAATCTACCCAAAAGTTCATTATTGAAGACCATCACATACGCTATTTAGGGAATTTCGAACCGGGTTTTACCGGACCCCGTATTGGCAACTTAATCAACTATCTCAAGGATTTAGCTATGATGGATGCAGATAATACCCTGACCGATTCGGGAATCAATTTATTAATAGAATTAACCAATGGCAACAATTGAAAGACGAAACATAATGGAGCTCATTGGCAAGCATAGAGGTAAATACCATTCGTGTATTTTAACCTGCTATAATTTCGATTTCTCCTTTTTTGAAGAGCGGGTACTCCCTGCTTTACGCATTGCAAATATTAAAAATGTGAATGTGTTTGCCGATGGCAATTATCTGGAGCAAGCACAGGAAATGACTACAGGAAAAGAATTTAAGTTCAACAAAACATATAATTTTTTACCTGTTTATGAGCAAGGTGTTTTTCATCCCAAAATTATGTTGCTTACCGGCTTAAAGCACGGTTTGTTGATTATTGGTTCAGGTAATATTACTTCATCGGGTTTAAGTACAAACGATGAGATATGGGGAGCTTTCCATTTAGACAACAAGGAAAATGAAAACGCAGCCTTATTTGCGAAGGCATGGAGTTACCTCCAGACTTTTACCTCTGTAGATTATGGTTTTATTCCTCAAAAAATAGAATGGATAAAAAAGTACTCGCCTTGGCTTGAAGAGTTGCCTGATGTGAATGGTGAGATTCAATTGACTTCCATCAATCAAAAAATTCAATTTTTATCCAATAACAGTGACGAAAATATTTATAAACAATTAATAGCTGCCGTTCCATCTGAACACGTGAAGACCTTAACGATAATCTCACCGTATTTTGATAAAAATGGCTTACTCCTAACTCAATTGATAAAGGATTTCAGCCCTACTGTTTTCAACTGCATAGTAGATACTAATTCGGGCATATTACCTATAGACCTTGATGAAGAAGTGGGTTCTAAAATCAATTTTTACGATTGGCAACACTGTTTAGAAGACTACACGCTTGAGGTAAATCGACTGCATGCCAAACTTTTTCATTTTGAATATGAAGATGGCTCGGAGAAAATGTTGTTAGGTAGTGCCAATGCTACAATGGCCGCAATGGGGGGTAAAACTTCTACTGCCAATAATGCAGAAGCAAGTGTACTTATTAGTAGAAACCAAGCCGGAAACTGGCTCAAGGAGCTAAAAATAAAACTGCCTAATAACAGCATTAGAATATCTAATTATACAAAACTTCGCGGCTTGGATAGCTCCACACAACCAAAAAGTAATTTTCCAATTCGTATTTTGTATTCAGAACTTAAAGGTAACGAATTAAACTGCTATTTGAATAAAACCAGTTCCGAAGAGTTTTCTTTAGTTGCTGTTTCGAGAAATGATGAAGTTATTGAAACGGTTTCGGTAAATATTTATGGAAAAATAGGCTTATCCAAATTAACAGATATAGAGTCTGTTTTTAAAGTGTATATCATGAATACAAATGGTGAGAGGGGTAGCAATTATTCAATTATCCACCGTTTAGAACAGTTATTACGCTGCAATCCCGACCCAACCCAAGAGAAATTTGACGCCATGTTAGAGCAGGACTTTCCGGAAGGAGATGGAGTAACAGCTTTGCTTGAATTCATTGATTATAATTGGGCAGATGATGAAACTGAAAACACATTATATTCAAAAGATGCCATTGGAGTAAGAGTACAAGAAAAAAAGAGTGAGCAAATAGAGAAATCCTATCAAACATTAACTGCCGAGGAGTTTAATAAAGTGAATGCCGCTGTTTTATTGAAGCAAAGCGGACTACTAACGTCAGCCAATGTTAAACTTGCCGACTTTTTAAACTTGGTTCTGTCAGGTAACTCACTCAAAGATGCTGACTATACAGAAAGTGAAGAACAAAAGCTTTTAGAAGATGTAGACCAGAAAGGCGAAGGAGCAGATGTTCAATCTAAGACGAAACCCAAGGTGGTTGCATTAAAGGAAAAGAGGGCATTATATCAGTATTTTGCAAAACTGGATAAACTATACACTCAAAAATTAAGAGGTTTCTATTCAGCTAAAGCTCTTACGGTTACTCCTAACGAACCTGTCACGATTAAGTCGATTTCCAAAATTTTAATAGCTCTACAACTTATTCAAGTTTATCAAGGGAAAAAGTTCATAATCCAACTCGATGAAAACGATGCAACCTCTTTAAAAGAGGAGAAATATTTAATGGAAGGTTCTATTGATGAAATGAATGAAACGATAAAAGGATTTTTAATGAATGTATTTGGCAAGTTTTTGTTGCTTGCAACAGGGGGAATTAATCAATACGACTATGCCATATTGAATGAAAAAATGAATTACTACCAAAGGCAGGTATTTGAAAAGACATTAGCACTCATACTTAGCTTGAATTGGAAGTCTGATGAAGACAGAAAATACCTTTTGACGTTATTATTAAATCTTCATTACTACATATTGCCAAACGAAGCAGTAGAATGGTTTTCAAATTATAAGGAAAGAATCAAGTCCAGCAAATACTCAACAATCCATTCTGATGAAAATTGGAAATATTATGAAATCAAGTTTTTACCTTACTACAAAAATTGGTTGAATAAGTTTAAAGGCTCTGAGAAGAATGACTTAATAAAAGATTGTTCCTTTTTGAATGAAGGCGATGTTATTTTCAATAGTAAAATAGGATTCAATTCTATCAAGAGAATCTCTAGCCGTAATCCTAATATATACGATTTGAAAAGAGAAGGCTACCCATTCACTCAGAATGGCTTTATTTTAGAAAAGATTAGCTACGGTAATAAATACATAGATTATTGATGACGAGAATAACCGAAAATACGATAGGATTGCTCGAAAAACTCGGGTACTCTTATATTTATGCCCCGGATGTTGCACCTGACTCTGAAAATCCTGAAAGAGAAAGTTTCATGCAACTAATATCGGTGGGTAGGTTGCTAAATTTAATAAGCTTAACAAATAAAGTCGTATTTAACTTCTAAAAAATAATCTCTTGACGTTAGACTATAGAATAAAACAGTGTACGTCCTATATAAATAACTTGAATTATCTTATGTATCATGTTTCTCATCCTACCTTAATTCGATAACCATTGAGAGTATTAAAAAGATTATTGCTGTAGAAATGAATGAACCGAATGAAAGAGCAAAAAATATTAAAGTCGAAATACTAATACACCCAGAATGAAACAACTACTGTACCTTTCAATAATGCTCCTTTCTTCTCTGGATTTATGTGGACAGACAAGTTATTCGGGGTTTATTGGTACAAATCCCATTGAATTGGTAACCGATATTTTCTCGGACGGAGACGCAAGAGCCATATATGCAAATTCTATCATTGACGAACCCATCGTAATTAACGGTGAATTGAAACAAGGCAAGCTTACTCTGTTCGAAGAAGACAGCTCGGGAAAAATTACCGCTACGTTAACTTTCAACAATTATAATCCCGCGAACTATCAATTAAATGGAATTTGGAATGATAAAAATTCGGGTAAACAACAACCAATTATTTTAACAAAAAACTTCGACATTGATTTCGGCGAAGGCCATGAATGGGAGCACAGAGAAATTATCCAGTCGGTTTCATTGAAAAACGCGTATTTTAAATTGGTAATTTCCAAGTCGAAGGACGATTTTTACGCAAAAGTTTCGGGGGTAAAGATTTTCGAGAAAAAAACGGATAGGTTGCTTCAGCAATTCGAGGTTGAATGTCAACTTTGGGGCTTGAACAACATTAACATAGGTGATTTTAATTTTGATGGGATTAGTGACTTTTCCGTATTCGAACAAAGTTATACAGGGCCAAACACATCGAGTTTATATTTCCTGTTCAACCCATTGAATGGCAAGTATTTTAAAAGTTCTTTCGAAGGCACTTCGTTGGATTTCGATCAAGAGAAAAAGCGGATCTACGAACACAATCAATGTTGTGCGGGACGGAGCCATACGAACTCGGAATACGAAGTCGTGGATAACGCAATGGTTTTGGTAAAGAGAACTTGTTATGAATGGGACGAGAAAATTGAAGATGTAATAGAAGTGAAATGCGACTGAATATTATAAAAAGGGAACTGATATATATTGACGACAAGGACGAAACCGACAGAATTGCTAAGTATTCTTTTAAAGGCGAAAAAATATCCATTGTATTTCAAAATGGAAATAAGGAATTTTTATACGGAAGATCGAGAGTACGAGTTGTAAAAACAGCAATTACTAGTGATAAGGCATTTAACGTTTTTAATTATTTAAAAGAACTTGCCAATACAGTTGGGTTAAAAACAGAAGAGGGTGAGAACTTACTTTCGAAAAGTTATCAAAATATTGAGCATATTTCAAATGATAGTGTACTATCAAGTTATTTAAATGGTTCTATATCAAATGTTAAAAATAATTCTGTAAATCTAGATTTTTTCCCCTTTGGCTTTAATCTAAGTCAAAGAGAAGCTGTCAAGACCGCGTTTTCGTGTAATTTAAGTGTAATTGAGGGGCCACCTGGTACTGGTAAAACGCAAACTATTCTAAATATTATTGCCAATGCGGTGTTGAATGGAAAGACTGTTGCTGTTGTTTCTAGTAATAACGCTGCCACAAGAAATGTCTATGAAAAACTTGAAAAGAATGGCATTGAATTTATTGCTGCACTTTTAGGCAACTCCCAGAATAAGAAAGAGTTCGTTGAATCTCAAAAAGTAATTCCTGATTTATCGAAATTCAACTTATCTGAAAATGAAACCCAGCACTTTTTAGAAAAATCCAAATCACTCCTCGCTCAAATTTGTGAAAATCTTGAAAAGAAAAATGAGATGGCCTTATTAAGGCTTCAACGGGAGAACATCGAAACAGAATATCAACATTTCAATGAAATACATAAAAATAAAATAGAGGAGACAATTAATTTTAAAAGTAAGATAACAGCCAATAAACTACTTAAATTTTGGGTTGAATTAGAAGCACTTGCGTCTAAGCAAAAGAAAATAGGTTGGATTAAAAGACTTCTTTTTAGATTGAAATACGGTATTAAGGATAAGTTATTGTTTACCAATGCTATTGATCGAATAATTTACAACATACAATTAAAGTATTATCCTGTTAAAATAAGGGAACTTTCTGCTCGAATTGAATTTTTGGGAAACTCCTTAAGTGAGTTTTCATTTGACACCAAAATGAGAGAATACACCCAAATTTCTTTGGAGCTACTCAAAGCAGAATTATACAAAAAGTATAATAAGCAAAAACGACAATCCTACACTATTTCAGAATTGCGTAGCAAGTCAAATGAATTTATCCAGGATTATCCGGTTGTTTTGAGCACAACTTACTCCTTAAGACAGAGTTTATCTGAAAAAATCGCGTACGATTATGTAATTATAGACGAATCATCACAGGTTGATTTGGCAACAGGTGCACTTGCATTATCTTGTGCGAAACGAGCAGTAATTGTTGGAGATCTTAAACAGTTACCCAATGTAGTGGATCGTGATATTCAAGAAAAAACGGATATGGTTTTTAATGCTTATAAATTGCCTAAACCTTATCGTTATTCAAATCACAGTTTGTTATCTTCTATTCTTGATTTATTTCCAGCTATTCCCAAAACATTGTTAAGGGAACACTATCGTTGTCATCCAAAAATCATTGAGTTTTGCAATAAAAAATTTTATAATAACCAACTTATTATTCATTCGGAATATACCGATATGCGTCAGCCTCTAATTGTTTATAAAACAACCATGGGTAATCATGCAAGGGATCGAATGAATCAACGTCAAATCGACATAATCAAAGAAGAAATCATCCCGAAAGAAAAACTTGAAAATGTAGATTTGGGTATTGTAACACCCTACCGAAATCAAACGAATGCATTACAACAAAATTTTCAAGGTACCTGGATTAAAGCGGATACAGTAGATAAATTTCAAGGCAGGGAGAATGAGGTTATTATACTTTCTACTGTTGACAATGAAATCTCAGATTTTACAGATAATCCAAATCGGTTGAATGTTGCAGTTTCAAGAGCGATTGAGCAACTGATTGTAGTAGTTAACGGAAATAACAATGAAAAGGATAATAACATCGCAGACTTGATAAAGTACATAGAATATAATAACTTCTCAATTGTTGAAAGTGAATTAAATTCAATTTTTGATCTGCTTTATAAGGGATACGAAGATGAACGAGCAAAGTTTATCAGAAAATCAGGAAAGGTGTCTTCGTTTGACAGCGAGAATTTAATGTTTGGTTTAATTAAACGAGTTTTGTCTGAAGACAAATTCTTGAAATTCGACGTGCTTATGCATTTTCCTCTTAGACAGCTTATTAAAGATTTATCCAAGTTGGATGAGCAAGAAATAAAATATGCATCAAATCCGTTTACACATATTGATTTTTTGATTTATAACAAACTTGGAAAATCTCCTGTACTTGGAATCGAGGTTGATGGATTTGAATTTCACAAAGAGGGGACAAAGCAATCAGAAAGAGATAAAATGAAAGAAAGAATTTTGACTAAGTACAATTTTCCAATCCTTCGTTTTAGAACAAATGAAAGCAATGAAGTTGAAAGATTAACGGGTAAATTGCATGAACTTCTGAACGCAGACAAAAATGGAAATAAAAATTAAAGTCACAACAAACTATCGATGTTCATTAGAACGAGCTTTCAGAACACCCATGCTTTGTGATGTATCGAAAATTCACACGGGTTATGGGCTTATGCCCAAAGTGACCCATTGCACGGAAGATGATAATTGGGGACAGGTGGGGTCTAGTAAAAAAGTGTTTGTGGCGAAGTCATGGACTCAAAAAGGCGGATTCGCCTCGGTTGATAACGTCCTTGAGCGAATTGACAATAATTATTGGAAAATACAGGTAGACGATTTCCAATCGTGGATGCTGGGGTTTTATAAATTTGTGGGGGAATGGAAAACCACTGAAATTGCGCCGAATAATATCTTGGTTGAATATTCATACACGCTACATTCGCGTGGCTTACTCTACTATCCTCTAAACTGGTTGTTCGCTAGGACGTTTTGGAAAACTTATATGAAACGAGTTCTAGAAAATGTGAGGAGAATGGCATATAATGATGAGCCATACAGTTATGTATAAACGATTTTAGATTTTATCGCTAATAAAATTACATGATAACGGAAGAAGTAGATCGGTGATTGGATATTTCATGATTACCAATACCAAATAATAGGTAGTTAATTTTACTGGGATTGTGGTTTTTGGGTTGGTAATTGATTTAATTATCGTATTTATTTGGATGTTAAATTATTGTAATTCAATTTTTTAAAATGGTACTGTAGATTTAAGTTTAAGTTTAAATTCCTTGGGGTCTTTTTTGGAAAACTTCGGCATTGTGGCAAAATATTTGTATGTTTGATTAACATCAAATAAATTAAACCATGAAAAAATTATTATTAATTGCTAGCGTTGTAGCACTTGCTACTGCAGCTAAGGCTCAAGCGCCAACTTCACCTGCGAAACAGGCTCCAACATCTCCTGCTAAGCAAGCCCCAACTTCGGATGCTAGTTTGGCACCGAAAACAAACAATGTGAATGGATCAACCGCTACTTCAACCGCTAAACAAGCGCCTACATCAACATTGAACGATGTTCCTTCCGTTGGCGGACGCACTACACCAACATCAAAAGCGGCACCTGCTCCAACTTCAACTGCAGGTCAAGCGCCTTCTATTACAGGTAAAGCAACGCCTACTTCTCCGTTGAAAACAGCTCCAGCTCCTGAGAAAGCAGGTGCTCCTAAAACCCCAACGGCTGTTCCAGCACCTACTAAAACCAATAAGTTATAATTAGGTATACGTTTGAAGCAGTGGAAATCTGCTTGGAAAGGCTGTCTTCGGATGGCCTTTTTTTGTAATTAAGGAAACAATTGAATGTTGGCGTTTCCTAAAGCTGTGGAATATCAATTATTGCGGAATGGCAATAAAGTTGGAGGAACGCAAGTCTGTATCGTAAATGGCAAAACTGGGCGATGAAAAATTCCCAGCAATTTCTCCGGGATTAATCAACAGCGCATTGCCAAATTTCTGTTTGTGTTGTTGGTGGGAATGGCCAAAACATACCACATCGTACCACCCCGTTTTTACCATGGTTTTTGCATAGAAATGATAATGGGTACAGCCAAATCGAACCGAATCCAACACTACAATATTGTTTTCGTCGCCAAAATATTCACCGTACAAATGAATGTTCGGGAAATTCTGTGCGTTTTTCTGAATATTAAATCGATCCCCATCGTTATTCCCCAATACCGCATGGACCTCAATTCCTGATTTGCCTAACGAGTTAATAACAAAGGGAGAGCAAAAATCGCCGCAAAAAATGGCGTGACTGATGTTTCTGCTTGTTAAAAAGCTAAGGGTCCAGTCTAAGTTTTTTAGGTTATCGTGAATATCGCTAAGTATCGCTATTTCCATGGTGAATTATTCAAATGCGGCTTCGAAAATACAACTTTGATGTCGTAAATTTGTGGAGAATTATGGCAATCATCATCACCGAAGAATGCATTAACTGCGGAGCTTGCGAGCCCGAATGTCCCAATAACGCGATTTATGAGGCAGGCGTTGAATGGGCAATCGCCGATGGAACCGAAGTAGAAGGAGCGTTTTTAATGGCAACCGGGGAATTGGTGGATGTAAAGCATAAGTTTGCACCGGTTTCCAACGAGGTATATTTCATTGTACCCGATAAATGTACCGAATGCAAAGGATTTCATGAGGAGCCTCAGTGTGCCGCTGTATGCCCTGTTGACTGTTGTGTGCCAGATCCGGACCACGTGGAAAGTGATGAAGTCTTGTTAGACCGAAAAGCTCGATTACATTTGTAACTTATGAATGCTTCCCATCCCAGTTTGTTCGTTTGTTTGCAAAGCTGGGTGCCGTTGCGTGTATCGGCCAGTTCCGCTTCCGAAATGGTTTCGGCCTTGCTGTTTGGGGAACGTTGTGAATCCCTACAGCAGGAAGGCGATTGGCTAAAGGTTCGATGTTTTCACGATGGTTATATAGGTTGGATCCCTTCCAATTACTTATATCCACTGCCTATTGAATGGTTGCAATGGCGATGGTCTATAGTACAAGATGCTGATTCTGCATGGATTAGCGATAATAGTATGGTGCTTGGTTTAACACAACCCGGCAATTCTGTTATTTTGCTTTCACCCGGTTCCTGGGTGCCTGCCGTTGAGGAATTGGGCATTGGAGATACTTCGTATCGATATACCCGAAGATCGGGTCAGGATTCTTGGCTACAGACGTCTAAAATGCTGTTAAATCCTTCGCAGCCGTTAGCAATTCGAATTATAGAAACCGCCCGGTTGTTTGTAAATACGCCGTATTTATGGGGTGGGAGAAGTATATGGGGAATAGATTGCAGTGGGCTTGTTCAGTTAGTGGCTGCCATGGTTGGTGTGAAAATGCCTCGGGATGCCTATCAGCAAGCTCAGATGGGTTCAAAGAAATTATGGGATGCGGCTGAGCCGGGCGACTTAGCTTATTTTTCGAATAAAGATGGCAGGGTAACCCATGTTGGTATTTTGCTTGAAAATTCGTATATT
>CANGWH010000044.1 GCA_947457565.1 Flavobacteriales bacterium | reverse complement strand
CATTACTGGCTTCATGTTTACCTCATTAAAGGTAGTTAACATAGCCGTTTCATTCTTGGCAGCAACCAATCGTCTACTTACGGTTTTACGTAAGTTCGACATTTTTTCGCGTTTAGGTTCACGATTTGAGGTGAGGTACTTAGATTTGGATGAATTAGAGTTTGCGCTGCGCCCGGTGTTTAATCCTTTACCGTTGGTTACTATTGCTTCTAACACATCCACTTTTGTGATTTTACCATTAGCTCCAGTACCTTTGATTACCTTGGGATCTAACTGATATTGCTGAATCAGTTGCAAAGCGATAGGCGATGCATTCAAATCTGCCGTATTAATAGAGGAATTAGTTGCAGTAGATGTGGCCGATGCCGCAGTAGATGACGCAACAGCACTACCCGCTGTGGCGGATTCTTTGGTTTCTTTTTTAGTCGAATCAACAGTATTGGTTTCAGTAGCGCTTGCAACTGCCGGATTGGCGGAACCTGCTGGCTTAGCCGCATCCGTATTTATCACAGCAATTACGGTGTTAATTGCAATCGTGTCCCCAATGTTTCCAATTAATTTCTCAATGACTCCTGACTTTTCCGCATTGACCTCGAAGGTTGCTTTGTCGCTTTCAAATTCAGCAATCGGGGCATCCATTTCAATCCAGTCCCCTTCTTTCACTAACCAGTTTGCAATTGTTACTTCACTTACCGATTCTCCGGGTGCGGGTACTTTGATTTCAAGAGCCATGGAATAATTAAAATATTTGTAACGCAAAGTTACAAATTCCTTGCGGTATGGCAAAAGCAAAGATTGCAAGCTTTGTATTTTATATTTTATCTATTCCGATTAAAAAACCACAAATTCTCAGAACAAAAAAAGGCCATCCTTTTGGGATGGCCTTTGCCTATTTTTTTAGGCGATTAGCCTAGTATTTTCGAACAGTGTTTAATTAGACAGCCTTACTTTGCCTTTACTGGCTCGGTGCTAATAGGTACTATTTCCGCTTTTTTCTTTTTGGGCTCCAAATTATAACTGATACCCATGTGCATTTGAAAATACCAATCATTCAACCCATTGGTAGAGCGATACGTGGCTGGATTAATATCCGGGCTGTAGGCCGATATTTTATTTAGATTAGCCAAATATTCCGGTGAGTTAGGATCTACCGCTTGCTGATTATCGCGCATAAGCTGATAACTACCGCCATACCATAGACCAGGACCAAAATCATCCAAATAATCGGTTGTAGTGTAGACGCTCTTAATTTCCCCTTTGAAACTCCATTTTTTGCGGATATAGGATAACATAAATGTAGCACCTACGTTGGCCGCTAATTGACCATATTGCTCTTGACCCGGTAGAAAATTCTGTCCCTCAGAACCCAATTTGCGCAAATCAAACTTGTATTGCTCATTCATCCTATCAACATACTGACCGTATGTCTCAGAATTTCGTTGACTCTTATAAGCATAGCGATAAGGAGTATATTGTAAAACACCAAAAGACAACCCTATAGATGGAACAAACCTACTTTTCTTGCCTGCCTTAAATGCATAATCTTTCAAATGCCAAATCATCTCCCCCTCTACAATATTCATAGGGGTAACAAACATTACGGACCATGCATTACCAAACGGAGAGAAATTCTCATAATTCAAATTCACGGCAATGGGAGACAATCCTCCCGTAAATAGTCCTGTAGCATATAAATTATGCATGGAAATTGACGTATGGTAATAGGAAGCCTTCAACGAAAATCTACTATTGATATTGTATTGGCCATATACACCTCCGCTTATTTCCATGGTAGACATCAGCGGTGCAAATTTGTGCTTAATATCACCACCACCATAAATTCCACCACCGCCCCAAAAACCTAATTCCCAATTTTTCAATACCGTAATTGGGGTCTTTCTACCAAAGGTTGGGATTTTAATTTTAAAGGATACATCCTTTGCACTTAGTGTATCGGGCCACTTTGGACTAATCAATGTGGTATCCACTTTACGATACAAAGGCGGAGGTAATTGCTTAGCGGTAAGCGCGGGCACCCTAAACTTCAACCCATTTTGTATAGTACCAATCGCTGGATTGCCTTCCAAATAGGTTACAATGAGAGAATCACCCACCCTATCTTGTTTTACAAAAACAGGCCTATTAAAGGTATCTACTAATTTAACTAGCGTTGGATTCCCAGATACAGACAACGCTAATCTACCAAATACGTGACTTGCCCCCAATACAAAATCTTGGGGCGATTTCATTGAACTCAAAGCCGAAGTATTCTCTATCCCTAAAGCAGGTAATCGTTTATCTCTCCTAGAATCGTAAACTATGGCCGAACTGGACGCATTTGAATAAACGGTACCTGTGGGTACCACCAGTTTATCGCCAGGTCCACCACTAACAGAAATTCCAATTGGCGCATTTCCTGAAGTATTATTTACAATAACAAAATCGCCCAATGCAATGTTCGCTTGATTCGCATCTTTACTGAAATCTAAATGCAACATGCCCATTGAACCGTCTTCCCCGTGCAAATTGTTGTCGTTCAATGTGATGTTACTCAAATTGTAGCGAATGCCCGCCGATCCAACTTTCTCTAAAATAATGTTGTCCGTATTATTAAAAAACTTAGTATTCTTAACGTCAAACTCAATAATCTTACCATCTCTTAAATCCAATAAGGGTGCGGAAACATACATGATTGGTTCACCGTAGGAGATATCCGAGAAATTGCTATTACTAATTTCCACCGACTTACGGTACCAAAATGGATCAAACCGAAGCGGTTGAACCAATCCCACAAAATCCACATTCTCAATTTCAATTCTACCCGATTCGCTCACTCCTTCAATCGATATTCCTAATCCCGGATTTTTACTATCGGCAGAAATTATCTTGATTCTTTTATCGGATGACCCAACTAACTTTATGTTACCATCAACCAAAAGACTTGCACCCGGTTCAAATACCACCGTGCTTCCCGCAGACACTGTAAAAGTCTCTCCGGCTGCAACCATGCGGGTTCCCGAAATCCTCACCTCATTGGTCTGTGCAGAAAGCCCAGTTCCAATCAATGCTATTCCAAAAACAACTAAACGATATAAACTTCTCATTGTTACTTTCTAATTTGAATTACTATTGGTTCTTTTTTAACCATTTTATTTACTTCAGTTTCTATCGTTGCCTCTTCAATCACTACATATCTCAACGATGAAACTTTATCTACAGGAATTACAATTTCAGTGCCAGCAATAGTTTGCAACTCATTATTTACTCCAATTAATCTGAATTTTAAACCATTAATCTTGTATTTAAAATTAGCCAAATCTGGGTGTTTAGCATGCAATACAATTTTACCAGAGGAGCTCAGTCTACTGTAAGAAATCGCTCTATCACTACTACCATCTACATGAATAAACGGCTCGGGCAATTTCTGCACATAAATTGAATCTTTAAGCAGCAGCATCCCATCTTTGTTTTTTATTGTAAAATTGCACCATCCGGCACTTTGCGGCGTAAAGCTCACCTTGTTGGTTCTGCCATTAATAGTCATGTTTGGATCACAACTACAAACGGCACTTCCAGTATTCATTAAGTTGATATAGCGCAATTCTGCGGGCTTACCTTCGTAGAAAATATTGAATCCGTGATCGGTCTCTCGTTCAAATTCTCTAGCAACAGAAGTTACCTTTAATACCTCTTCGTACCCATTCTTTTTAAAACTTAGTGAATATTGACCCACATACGGTGGTATAAACAATAAAGTATCTCCGTTCCACTTATTCAGATTAAACACATTGTCATTCTCCGTGGCTGTAACCGATAATTTATCGTGGTCAAAAACCACTATTTTAACAGTATCGCCGGGCCTTACGGCTTCAATGTTATAGGCCATTAATACCAAATAGTCCTTGTTTTGCTCTTCCTTTACTATAATTCCGCCATTCAATAACTTCAAACGCAATTTCAAATCCGCAATCCAAGTTTTTACAACAGCCGCCGGTACATGTTTAAATTTCCATTCTACCCACAACTTATTCTTATTGGACTTTAATCCATTCTTTAGATCTTCTGCAAATAAACCTTCAAACTCTTTGCGCTTAGGATGATCTTCGGGTAAAGCCATAAAATAGTTTTTCATCTCAACCATTTTATTAAACAACTTATCGCCATTCTCCCAACGGATGAAATACATATCGGTGGCCGAATAACTCTCCGGCTCTTTGAAATTTTTCAATTTCGCATCGTATCCAATTTCTTTTGAAAACTCAACATCGATTCGTTCCAATTCATTCATAGTACCTATAATAACTGGAACATCCATTTTTACCGTAGTTGAATTATTCATGTAATCTGCTACAGTAGCGTTAATACGAAACCATTCAATAGGAATTTGCAAAATAGATAAGGAGATGAACAACAAATACAACACGCTTATTAATTTAAAGCGCAGCGTTTTCGTCTTTTTAACTTTAACCAAATTTCCCATACTATTTTACTATTACTAACGACTCTCCTCGGGCTGTTGTGCCACCAACTTGACCTACCAAACGAATATTATCACAAATAATTACGCTTCCTTTGGGAGCCTTGGTTTCTAACTCTCGTAACTCATTTCTGAGGAAACGAGTTGAACTGTGCAATTTTCTGTAGGTTCCATCCGGATAGGTAACAGACATGTCAAAATCAACAACCTGCCAAAAGCTATTTTCAGATTCTAATTTATTGGCTTGTGATAGAGTTACCGTATTCCCCGCAACGTCCATCAAAGAAACCTTATGTTCTTCTTTAACTGTGGCAAAAAATGCGGCTTTATCTGCTTCTTTTTCACCCAGCATCATGGTAATATCAAATCGACCTTCCTTTTGAGGAATTACTATCAATTGCATTCCTTTGCGTTCGATAGTTGCAGAAGAAGATACAAATTTTACATAATCGCCTTTGGGCACATACACACTATCCAACGTAATAAAGAATTTCTCACCTACTACTCCACTAATACTAGAAGAACTACGCATAAATCTAAATGCAGGCGCTACTACTTCAAACGAAGCAAGAATGCGTTTCTCTCCTACCGAAATTTCTAATGAATAATCCCCCACTCGAGCCGGCTTGTAGAGAATTCTGAAATCCACTTTATTCAATACCTCGATATTAATGGCCGAACCATTGATTTTAACTTCGGGACGCTTGCCTGACTCTTTCGGTCTGATTTTTAAATCTAAGGATTCCCCCAAAATTAAACTACGCTTAAATTTCTGAATAAAATCCGTTTGATCAATACTTAAAATTTCAAATTTGGGAAGCTCTAAATCTCTTTTCTTCAGCGCAATTAACGATTGATAGAGAAATACAGTTTTAAAGTGTTCGAACACCGTTGGTACAACTCCGTTTGGGGTAGCCTTGAAAAAATAATACATGGCGTCAAATTCAACCCCCTTGTAATCCCGAAGTTTTTTTATGTCTTCTGATAAATTTTTAACGCCTACTTTACCGTAAGCATCTAAATAAGTCGACAAAATTTTATTCACCTCTACACCCAGAGCACCTTGTCTTACCTGTAACTCTGAAAACTTATTCTCACGCAATCGATCCCCGGCAATCCCTGCTTCTTTCTCGTAAGCATAGTATTTTTCTTTCAGTTTGTCTAGGTCATTCACCAACTGCAACGTGGTTGCTTTCAATTGGGCCTGATTATCGTCTATAACACGAAACACATTTAATTCAGATTCTAGTCGCTCATTAATCATGGTTTGTGTAGCCGCAACACTTTTGTATTGCAATACATACAAACCTGGTGAGGTAAAGAAAATCTGAACAATAAAAATTAAATAAAACAGAGACAATCTCATAAATGAGACGTTCTTGGCTCTGCTTATTCTAATGGTTGAGGAACCCATTTCTGTTAGATTTTCCTCTTATTTGTTTTGAATAAAACTGTTGTATTGATCGTTGATCTTTCGGAGATTATCGTTGTAATTATTCATTAACTGATTAAACTCCGTCATGGTTTTTTGCATAGAAGCGGATTGATCAGCGCTGCTCTTCAATTCAGATTTTATCTGATTCACACTTTCCGTCATATCCTTTAAACCATTGCTTAACTGACCTAAAGTTTGCGAAAACTGCGCCATAGCCGATTGGTATCCCGTAGTATCTACTCCTGCTTTTGATTCCCCATTCTCCAATTGAGGAAACACTTGCTCCCAATTATATTCTTTATCTTCTATTTTTCTTTCGAAGGCCGAAATTGTAAATACAATTGCCTCCACCGATAGACCAATGATGAACATTTCGTTCGCAAAGTTCCAGCCTAAAAACTTAAACATCGCACCTACCAATACGATAGCTGCACCCATACCATAAATGAAGGTAATTGGATCGAGTTTGCCTTTATTACTTGCCATATTGTTTATTTATTATTTTTTAAAATATGTTCTTGAAAATGATTCCAATTTGAAATTCCTTGTTTTAACCCTTTGGATACGGCAGCCTTACTCACTACCATTACCACTACCACAAATACGGCTAACGATAAAATATAAATCATCAACTGATTGCGGAACTTTTCATCCAAATTCGCTTGAACAGCTTCTACTGTTTTATTCTGTACCTCAAATTTCACTTTGAAGGAATCTAAGGCCAAATTCATAGCCCGCTCGTTTTGTGCTTGTACCTCCAAAGACCGCGAAACCACTGAAGTTAAACTATCATTGGCTCTTCTTAACGATGATTTTAATTTGTTATTTTCAGAACTAACTTTTTTTAATTCCCCTTTTAGTTTGTCAATTTCCTCAGCTAAAGTAAGGGTGCGCGACTCAAACGTACTTATTCTTCGGTCTAAATCCTTATTCCCTTCCTGGCCGAACGCAATCAGTGACTGGGAGATTAAGAATATGAATATTAATTTTCGCATAGTATAATTCCAAATTTTGTCAAATTAACGACACATTTATTGCATAACCAAAATTATGCCATTAATGAAGTATTAAATATTGTGAATCGTATTTTTTCTTAATAAAAAAACGGATCAGCCTCCACTAATCCGTTTTTAACTCTAAACACACTAAGATGCTATACTTCGGTTTCTGAACGAAAAATTCTATGAATAATCCAGAAAATTGAAGCTAAAACTAAAATGAAAATGAAATACACATTAATACCTGAAATTATAGAATTGTCGGATACAAACATTAACAGTATCAATGTTAATATTACCGCTAAATTCTTCAAGCACTTGGTAGATTCCATCGATGCAAATTTGTAGATTTTTTTCGCATACATACTAATATTAGTTGTTGCAAAAACTGCAAAAAGTCACGAGTACTTTCCCTAAAGTACTGATTTATTGATGATTCATTTCTGCCAAGAATTCACTTGGCGTAATGCCTTTTACCTTCTTAAATGCACGGATAAAAGTAAATCTGGATGAAAACCCAACGTTTTCACCAATGGCCTCTAATGTAAGTAATCGGTTCTCAGAATTTTTCAATAATTGACAAGCTAACTCTACACGAAGTCGGGTTCTATATTCAACAAATGTCTCTTTAAAATGATATTTCAACAAATAACTGAAATGACTTTTAGGAATACTCACCTGCCTGCATAACTTTTCTAAGGTAAAATCATCCAGTGCCTCAGGATGGTGCTCGTTGATATAATGCAGAATTCGTTGCAAATAATCGGCAACCTGCAAATTAGATAGTTCTAATGAATAGGAATTATCAAGCGTTATAGCCGCCTCGCTCTTTTGCCCATGAACCGCAGTACCTTCGGCCTTATATCTAAGATTATCCAGTGATGCAGAACCTTCTCCTGCACTCAAATTTGGCGGAGAAAATGTAGGAACCCCAAACAAGACTTCTGGAAATAACAATATCCTTAAAACAAAAACTACCAAAATTGACATCCTCAACCATGGGATAAAAAACAACAACGGTACGTCATTATTAACGTTTAGTATTACTTGTCGTGTGTAATTAAACACAAACATGGCACTCATAACCGCGTACAATAGAAATATCCCCTTCAGCCATCGTTGCATTACTCTATAATGCTCTCCGTCCCAGTATTGATTTGGGTTTTCCTTCAAAAAAGCAGCCAGTATTTTTCTTGATTTAAACAGAGAGTAAACTATCCATATCAGCAATAAAACAAAATATATGTAAATAGCACCTTTGAGATACGTTTTTGTTGACGCATAATCAGGCCTAATTAATATGCCCTTCACAAACTCTAATTTCCCCTCATGACTCAACAACGAATAGTTAAACCAATTTATAAACTGCAATCCACTAGGCACTAAAAACAAATAATCCTCAGACTGCCAGCGGTACAATTCATTAGTAACATACTTGAAATACAGAATTATTAACGCCGGTAGAGCCAAAAGAAAAATTACATCAAATCCGTAAATCGAAGGAAAACGTAAATGCAATCCCCATGCAGAATACAATACAGGTTGCATTTGAAACCAGGACATGATCAGGATAAATAATGCCAAAAACTTGTTGGCCCTCGAGGAATACGACTTCGCTACAAAGATGAAGAAGGACGTTACAAAACCCAGTAACGCAATCAGTAATTTAGAAACGATTCCAAAATCTAACTCCAACCCCTGCATTTCGATTGCAAGTTAACTGAATTTATAATGGTTATAACAGATTTTTTATTCGCAAAATGTTTTAAATTTGTTCAAACAAACAACTTCATCGCCATGGACCGTAAAAAGTTTATCAAAAACAGCATCTTAGGTACTACCTTGCTTGCAACAAACAAACTCGCTACAAATTTATCGGCAAATAATATAGATGAACTTCGGCCGTTAGATGTAGTTGGGTTTAATCATATTAACAATACAAAATCATCCGTTATGAACAACCTCGTTTTACATAAATCCAACACGCGTGGAGAAGCCAACCACGGTTGGTTAAAAAGCCGACATACATTTAGTTTCGCCAATTATTATAACCCAGAACGGATGCATTTTGGTGTTTTGCGCGTACTCAACGATGATTTTGTTGAAGCAGGGATGGGATTTGGTACACATCCGCACGATAATATGGAGATTATCAGCATACCCCTAGAAGGCGATTTGGAACACAGCGATTCTATGGGAAATATCTCCGTTATTAAACATGGCGATATCCAAGTGATGAGTGCCGGCACCGGAATCACCCACAGTGAATACAACAAAAGCAAAGAAAATCCTGTTAAATTCCTTCAAATTTGGGTTTTCCCAAACAAAAAGAACGTAAATCCGCGCTACGATCAACTAACCCTCAATCTAAGCGATCGAAGAAATAAACTGCAACAAATACTATCTCCCAATCCCAACGATGAAGGGGTTTGGATACACCAAAATGCTTGGTTCCACCTAGGACATTTCGACCAAGACAAAGAAATAACCTACAACCTCAAAGACCCTAAAAATGGTGTTTACGCCTTTATACTTAATGGAAATTTCACCATTCAAGATCAAGCACTGGAAAATAGAGATGGTTTAGGAATTTGGGAACAATCTCAATTATCCATCAAATCCCTATCGGCCAATGCGGAACTACTCCTAATGGAAGTGCCATTAGCTATCTGATTTTGTCAAAGTAACAACTTGCATGGAATCCAATTATTAATGGAAAACAAAAAAAGTTATGCGTATTAATCGGATTATTTACTTTTGAAAAGTGAATAATCGATTCAACCACTTCTTTTACTTTGCTCTCATATTAATAATAGCCTCCAGCTGTTCGCCTCTACCCTATAAAACCTATACTCCTTACAAAATACCTAAATATGTCATTATACCGCACGAAAAAGTAATGGCAGAGTTTAAGACCAAAAAACAAGTGTTCCTGGAATTTGGTGTGCCCAATGATCAAATTACCATGGACTCAATCACTTCGTTTACATATACCATTGGAACTCAAACTCAGTCTAGTTCATTTTCAATCGGAAATACCAACTATTCCGGTACCTATTCTAACAGAACGGTTTATTCAGGATCACGTGTATCAACGTATAACCCTTACTACCAAGTGAGCACTAGTAATTACATCTATAATGGGACGGCAATTTCAACCTACTCAACCATTGGATCGTCTCAAACCACCAATCGATATATAAAATTTTGGATGATGCAAGATTCTGTGCTGAAATGGGAAACCTTGGGTTATAATAGAGAAAGGAAAGTTCCTAACCCTGAGTACGACGAAAACATTGCACTTGCTATGGAAGAAGAAGCAAAAGCAGTAAAAAAATACAACAATCAAATCGCAATGAAACGATTAAACACTATTTTAATTGTCGGATTTATCACATTCGTTGGAATTATGGTAGCAGCGTTTTCCATCTAATTAACGCAATAGCGTAACATTACCACTAAAATAATATCGCTTCCCATCCACCCCTTTTGCCACAATTAAATACGCATACACGCCTTGGGGGGCTTGCTTACCCATATAATTTCCATCCCACTTGGGCGAACACCCCGCTTCGCTGAATAACTCCTCGCCCCAAATGTTAAAAATCTTCAACGAATAATTGGCGATAAAAATACCTTCCGGTTGAAACGTTTCGTTTAATCTATTGCTGTTTGGTGTAAATGCATTAGGCACAAAAACCTTTGTTACTGTTGATGGCTTACTGACATTGCTGGCCGATAAATGCATCCATATACTATCGGCTGGAATTGGTCGATTGCGATTTGCCGTTACTCTATACTCCAATTTAGGTATACAGTTTAGACTACTTAAAGCATCGGTGTAGGACGTGTCATCCGCAGCCGCTACCGCAATAACCGCAAAACCATCCCCTGTGTTTCTTTCTACTAAATACTCCTTTACACCATCGGACCAATGCTGATATTTATTCCAATGCAACACAGGATGATAATCGTTGTTTAATGAAGTGGTTAACACTACCGATTGCGCCACCGAAGTCCATGCAGAACTATCACCGCAGGCGTCTATACCAAACACTTTATATCGATAACTCCATCTATCTACATTCACTTGTTGGTGCTTCAATAGTAGCGAATCTTCCGTTGCCGATAATTCCCAATTCGCCGAGGATGAAGGATTTCCCTGCGGCGTTAACAACTGCTCGCCTTGGATTACATAATTAATCAATGGAAACCTGTTTCGCGATGGTTTTTCCCAATCAACCCTTACGTATTCATCGTTAACCACCGTAGCTCTGCGCATTATTGGCGGATTAACGGTGTTCATATAAATGGGTTTAACATGACAAGTATCGCTAAAACTAAACTCCCGTAAACCGCCAAGCTCCCGCGCTTTAACACGATACTGATGGGTTTTGTAGCAAATAATATTGGTATCAATGTACCTAAGTACAGAGCCGTCAACCCTTCCAATGGAATCCCAAAGGGTTGCATTTCTTTGTCGATATACCGTATAATAATCAACCGGCCATCCCACGTATGAAGACCACGTTAACTCCGATGCGTTTACCAACGGTTTACCTTTCAATTCAATGGTACAATGAGATTTCAAATCCACCAATGACTGGGTGAATCCGCATAAATTCTCCATCGAAACTTTGTAACAATCACTGCGAATTAAACTTTGAGCATCTAGCACCAAAGCTATTGTATCGTTAAGTGCCGATTTATCCATAAACCATTGATATCCCGTTCCCCGATCAACCCACACTCGGTAACGTTTAAAATCAAAACTGTTGTTATTTCCCCAAACCAACTCGTGACTTCGATCACCAGTAACACTAACTCTTCTCCATGAAGGAGCCGAAGGTGCAACGGTATCCCCTACACGTATATCGATGGGTCGGGTTAACGAATCTTCACAGCCAAGAATATTCGTGGTTTTATATTGCAGCAAATATATTCGTGACAACAAGGGTACAAATTGAAAGTTCAACGCATTGGTTTGATAGGAATTGTCTAAATACCATCCTTGGTTAACTACCGTTGTATCCGAAACTACAGAAACTTCCCCTTTCCATTGACTTCCCAAACAAACTACCGAATCGTAAGGTTTAACAACGATAGCAGCACTATAAAGCTTAAGATTTTGATCCATACTATCGATACAACCTTGTTTGCTTTGAGCCCAAACTTTCAACCGTGCATTCTTATTGATGAATTTAACCTTTAACGCAAAGCCCACGTACCGTTTCCCTTCAATCATCCAAGTAACATTATCTAAATCCGGGGAATTGGCCATTGCTCCGGCTAATAGATTTACCGAATCATTAAAACACAATCCATTTTGTTGTATTTGTATTTTAGGCAATCCAAAAACTTCTATCGTATCGGGTGATTGTATCGCTTTTACACAGCCAAAAGAATCTTTTAAAATCAAAGACGGAATATACTTACCTGGCAGTTTATACGTATAGGACGAAACATTGCCCGCTTGCACCACACCATCGCCCATATCCCATTCCTTCTTCAATACAGCGCCCGTTGTACTATGTTTAAAATTAACTGTAAGTGGTAAACAACCCGATTTCGGTGAAAACGAAAATTGTCCGTCGGGGCCCGGGACCAAAATAAGATCTAGGAATTTCCTAGTTTCTGTGCAGCCCAACGAATCTCTGATCGTTAACGTAATGGAGTATTTACCTGGCTTTAAATACTGATGCTGTGGGTTTTTCAATACACTGGAAGTACCATCGCCAAAATCCCAACTCCAACTCATAATTTTAACATTAAACGAACTGCTAGAATCCCTAAATTGAACCAACATCGGTGCGCATTTACTGCCCAGCACGGTATAGGCTACCCGGATTTTCAATCTGCTACCCGGGAAATACACATCCCGTTCCTCTTCGGAAATACAGCCCGCGGAATCCTGCATCGTTACTCGTACCTTATAAATTCCAGAATCTTTGTATCCATGTCGAACAAACGACGTAGAATAACTCTTGCCATCCCCCATATCCCAACTTATTTTAACCGGCGATTTGTTCACCTGAACCGCAAATCCTTGGAATAAACTTTTATCACAACTATGTTCCCATAATTGCCTTAACGTGAATGTAGGGCCGGAAATGGCTATCGGCAGTCGAGCCGTTGGATAACACGATTGCTTGGATGCCTTGGATTTCAATGTGGCCCAAACAGTATCGGAATTGGCATTCTTTACAATATATTTTGTTAATGCCGAAGTAATTGGAATCGTATCGCCAGTACTCAATACCCAAACGTGATTTTTGGTGGCCGAATAGGACGAATCGTACAATTCCAAAGAGATTGGCAAACATCCCGGAGATCGTTTCAGTGAACCTCGTAAATCCGTTTCACCCACATCGTAACGCAGCGTATTAATGCCGTTGCAAAATTTACCTAATGGAGTGCGATATTCAACGTAATATACACCGGCCGTATCAAACGGGATTTTAACCGTAGTTTGATTTTTTGCAAATACTTTCCCATTCAGCAACCACTCAAATTCTGAAGGTCCATTTACCACCCGAAGTCGAACATACCCTGGCTCGCACAGCACAGACTCTAACTCTTGTATGCTTGGTGAAGCATAAGAATCAGGGATGTACAGCCATTGAGATGTATCGTAGCATCCTGTAGAATCATCCCAAATACGCAATCGAATGTAGTGAGCCGTAGATGCCGATAACGAAACTGTATCGGTAGTGTACTTTTTCTTATCGATGATCCATTCAAAACGCGTGTAGGATCTAGATAAATTATATAAATACAACGCGTTAGAATCGCAGACATTGAGATAATAACCGATTTTGGCAAAAGCCGCTTTGATACGAATAGAATCAACCTGGCTTATTACCGACTCACAACCGTGATGATAAGCCAACAGACTTGGGCTTACCCAACCGGTGTCCCTGTCATAACGATGCCAAATATTTGTTTTTTCATAGCGTTTGGGAGCAACCATCCAAGCGGGAGTAAATGAGGCTCCAGGAACACCATCAGTTTCATCAAAATTCCAAATAAAACTATCAATAACAAAACCCGGATACTGCGTTGCATTTACAAAAAATACACTATCGGTGTTATTGCATAATTGCCCCGTAGGTTGTGTGTAAAACGCTGGTTTTACTTTCATACCAACGTGTATTTGAAAATTCCGAGTAAAACAACAATTATTATCGGTACAAACGATTAGTTTAGCATTGAAAACCCCTGTATCTGGAAAGTTTTTTTCTACTTCTACACCGTTGCGTAAATCACCGTCGTGGAACTCCCAACTTACCGATTTAATATTTCGATTTGATTTAATATTCGCTTTAACCTTGGCTTTTAACGGCGCACATCCCCATCGAACACCTTCAACATTAGCAGTAATTATTACCGGCTCCAAGTAGCGAAATTCAATCGTATCTACGCATCCTTCCTTGTTTTCTACCACCGCAGAAATCAAATATCTCCCATAGGTATTTCCATCTATCTTCATGGGATTGCTGCTTCCTAATATCCGGTTTGGATCGTTGTTTATAGACAATCGCCAAGTAATTTTCTTATATCCAAACGAATCCAAGTATGTTGCATAAACGGTAAAAGGAACTTTACAGGGCGCAGTATCGCTCAATTGAATATTTCCCTTGGGGGATGGATTTACTACAATATATTGATTTTTTGTAACCGTTGCCGAACAATTGCGAACCATGGATTGCACGGTTAATGTTACGGTGTACCTTCCGGTCTTACCATAAAATTTAGTAGGGAAAGATCGCGTGGATGAAGTACCGTCGCCGAAATCCCACGTAGATATAACCCCGGTTTGCGGCGTACTTGTATTGGTAAAATTCACGGTACCCGAACCGCAAAAAACTTGTTTATCTGAAGTGAAATCAGCTTTAAAGGGCTCCAAAATCACCGCAGAATTCTTAATTACCGAATCCATACAACCATTGCTATCTCTAACCACCAATTTAACGTTGTATTTACCCAAATTAGCGTATTGATGTCGGGTACTACCCCCTACCGTCAAGTTCTTATGATTACCATCGCCAAATGTCCACTTACCGCTCAGCCCTTTTCCCTTACTTTTATCGGTAAACGTAACCCAGGATGGAGCTCTGCAATCAATGGCAGAATCGGTGGTAAAATCAGCCATTGGCTTGGGATTTACGAGGATGTAGGCCGATTTACTCACTTTCGAAACACATCCGTTTGCATCCTGAACGGAATAAGAGATTGGGAATGTACCCGCACTTTTAAATACATGGGTTGGCTTAGACGATGTTGTAATTACCGTTCCATCGTTCATGTCCCAGGTATACTTGGTAATGGCGGTATCTCCAACGGTAGATTGGTCTGAAAAAGTTACCGATTCCCCTTGACAGATAGTCCGGGGGCTACCGGTAAAATCCGCAACGGGGGATTTGTAGGCAATTACAAAATTGGTTTTTGTGGCCGAATATTTATTGCCCAACGCATCGGTTACCGTTAATTTAATGGTGTATTTACCGGGTGAAGTATAACTGGCCGATGGGTTTTTTAAATTGCTTAAATTCCCATTTCCCAAATCCCAAGACCAGGAAACAATAGAACCGCTGGATAAATCGGAAAATTGTACCGTTAATGGCGAACAACCCTTTCGATTCAGCGCACCAAAATCTGCTTGAGCATTAAGCTTATTGAAATCCGCAGTGCATGCGAACATTGCCAATATTAACCCTAAAACCCTAAACATACCTATTTATTTCGACCATAGAATACCCTTTATCGTATCAATGACGATTAATACGATGAAACCGTTGTATTAAGGGACTAAATTAGCGTAAATTATGGATTGAATCAATCATTACTTTTAATCGTGATCCAAAATGCTTTAATGATCGAAATTGTTTATGGGAAATTTCATCCAGCAACGTTTTATTCCGATTGTAGCCATAGACCGTTATAACCGACACCTTAGAATCTTCCAGTAACTGAATCAGTTCCCGATTATTACACGCCCAATCAAATTTATTCCACCAAGTACCGGCCAACACAATCGCATCATACGATTTTGAAACGGAACCTCTGACCAATTCAACAGTATCCTCCTCGTTCATCCCCAAGCAATGCAATACCGAAATCGTGGTGTATTTAATCGATGGCCCCAAGGCCTTTTTGAAACTTTCCGGAATCAGAACCCGATCGCCCGTAATCATCAAAATACTTAATGATCGCCCCGCCTGCATTCGATGCTTAATCACTTGCTTGAAGTCCAATGCATCAGTCTTCTGAATTCCAAAATTAGCCTGCATTACTTTCTTCTCTTCAACGGAAATTAAAGAATCAAACTCTCCAATAATTTGATTTACCCAAAATATCAATTCAACTTTTTCCAGCGAAATATTCTCTTCTATTATTCCCATAAAAAGATAGAGGTGATTATCTTTTAGTAAATTCCGCAATTCAGGCGATAATTTAATTTGAATCGATAGCTCGTCCCGATCACTTTTTAATGTATCGTAATAAAACCCATCCTTGACGATGGCCGATGCATGGTGCTGATAAAATCCATGAACAAGAATGGGTTTACCATCTGCCGACATCTTGAGGTAATGAGAATAAATACCTAGAATTGACGTTGGTATTGGCGGCAGGGAGGATTTGGTTGTCACATTTCTTTTATCGCCTTTTTTGGCATCCATCTCGATCAAAGTATATTGACAAAAATATGGCCTTATCTTACACCTAAAAGTTGTAAATGACAATTATTAATTGTAAATTCACATCGTTATTTACATGGAAAAGGGAAAAAAATACAGCACATCAATCAATAGGATTCGTATGCTAAGAGAAGGTGTTGGTTACAGCCAAGAATACGTAGCCAATAAACTAAACATTACCCAACAAGCCTATTCAAGAATAGAAAAAAACCCCAATGCCACCACCTTAGAAAGATTGCAACAACTCAGTGAAATACTTGGGGTGAAAGTGAATAGCATTGTCGGTGAAGACGATATGTACATTCAACAAAACTATCACCAACAAGGAGGCAATGCATCTACCGTAATGTACGTTACCGGGTTAGCCGATCGCGAAAGAGAAGCACTTCAGCAGCAAATCATCAGTCTAAAAAAAGAGATCGAAGTATTAACGAAAATTATCGAACACAAATTATAACTAATTTTTATTGTTTCGAAGTTCCAACAAGCGCAGTCCTTTATTGAAATTGTGCACTCCTACAATTTCGCCATGATCTTTGAGCTTTTCCTCTAGCTTGTTGTTTGGATAATGCACATTGGAAGCATCGTCAAGAAACAAAATATGATTGGTTGTATCCCTTAAGCCTATGGACAATTCTCGATGGTTTGTTATTGGGAATACGTTATCGTTAATCAAAGTTTCTCTAATTTTTCGCTTAATATCTTGGGTGTCAAAATTTTTAAAACACGCGCGATCGTAATAATAAATCAAATTTAAATCCAACCAATCTGGGCATATAAACACAACCGTATGCTCCGTTTTCTTAATTTTAATTTGCTCAACTACCGCTTTTATAGGCCGATTATTCGACAAGGCAGGGTTGGCTGTAACCACAAACAGCAGAGCGGTTACTAGGGTTATCCATGGTTGCAAGCGTGAATTAAAACACCCGCTACTTATAGCTATTCCGATGATCAATGGAAAAACAACCGTAGCTACCATTAAATATCGATCGAAAAAAACGGGGGTTTTAAATGACACTAAAAACATTCCAAAAAAAACAACAACAAACCAACTACTTATAAAGATATTGAACATTGATTTCTGGGTCAATTCAGCCCTTGATTTTAATCGAATTCGCCAACAACCACTGGCCATAATAAGCATTATAATAAACACCGCTGTAACGGGAGCATTGCACATCGAAACGAACATGAAATACAAACTATCCAGACCGGTAGGCGCTGGAATCCAAGTCCCGCCAGAAGATTCAGAAAATCGTTGAAATACTACAGATACATTAGGGGCATACGCCACCAGGAGGGTTGCGATTGTTACCAATATACCTCGGTGGTATTGCTTTAATACTCGAAAATTAATTAGGGCAAAGCAACCCTGAATAATGATAATAATGAACCCAAAATAATGGGCATAAATGGCTAAACTGTTAATTATCCCTAAAGCAAAAAAATGCCCGTACCCGTCCAACGACTTACCATTAATTGCCGACGTTACTATTGTTAAATACGTGTTAATTGAAATAACGGTAAGCATACCTAACAACGAATAAACCCTCGCTTCATGGGTTAATCCGATGTGATAATTACTAAAAATAAAAATTAAAGCGACGGCAATGGCTGATTTCCTGTCCAGATACGTTGCCGCCATTAAAAAAAGGTAAACAACTGTGACTGAACTAAACAACAAGGACGGCATTCTAACCGAAATTTCTGATATACCGAATACGTTAATCCAGAAATGCAGTAGCACCTCAAATAAGGGCGGATTATTTCCTGAGGACAACAACCGAATAATGGATTCCACATCCATTTGCGCGTGATAAACCGAAAAGGGCTCATCCCCAGCAAGGGAATTTTGCCCAATAAACCATCCTTTCACTGCCATATTGAGCAGAAAAAACAATAGCATAAATCGAGCGATGCTCCATTGTTTAACTACTGACGAAATTTCAAGGACAAATCGATACATAATAGAAATAAGAAATCTATTAGATTGGTGTATAGCGATTATCAACCATGTTCAACGGAAATATCAATTCAACTTCAATGTGATGGGGAGGGTGTAATAGGATCGAACGCTTTTGCCTTTAATTTGGCCTGGTATCCAACGAGGGGATTTTTTTAGTATTCGAATTGCCTCCGAGGTAAATTCTGGGCATGCCTTGGTTTCTTTCACTACGGAAACATTGGAAATACCTCCATCGATTTCAATAACAAACCGCAACAATACATCGCCATTAATCCCCTCTTCTTGACATCGAACCGGATATGCAAAATTAGCGCTTATAAAATTCATAAATGCCGCTTCGCCTCCAATAAAACGGGCGGTTACATCCAATCCTGTGGTGACGATAGAATCTTGGCTACTTGATAATATTCCACCATCAACAATGGGAGAATCAACATTATCTTGGTGCGTAACTTGAACATTATTTGTTCTCTGCGCATAAATTGTTGCCGAACTTAGCAAAACACACAGTAGCACAATTAGTTTCCTCATTAAACAAATGTAAGAAATTGGATAGTTACAAAATGCGACCCAATACGATTAATTTCGAAAAAGCACTTTTTGTTAAATTTGTTTCGAGCAGAAAATAAAAATCGCTCTTGTACCTTATGATTTACTCTTTTTCCTACTCAGAAAAAACTTTTAAAAAAGGGATAGGCATAAAAAAAGCCACCTAAAAAGATGGCTTTTCCTCGTGCACGCGTAGGGATTAACTTCGCTGAACCCTACTGTTTAGTCCTGCAATAGCAAACGTCCATCGCTACGCGCTGGCTTTTTTTATGGTACTAAGCTCACTTGATCTGCAGATCAGACTCGCTCAAAGCCATAAAAAAAAGTCCT
>CANGWH010000043.1 GCA_947457565.1 Flavobacteriales bacterium | reverse complement strand
GTATTCTTTGTCATAGAATCTTTCAAGCCACTGTTTAACGATGGTTTTAATTCTTGAAAAACGAATTCAAACTTGGCATTTGGAATTTTCAATGGATCAACCACCTTAACCTTTACAGGACCCATTCCAGCAACATATTTTGGCTTGGAAGAGAAATTATTTGCCAAAATCTCATCCACAGTTTCTTTAGAAAACTCCAATACGTTACCACCATTGCCTCTTCCAGCCAAACGCGTTAACTCAGGACCGCTTCCATAAGAAGTTTGTAACTCTGTACCATTATTCTCAGGTTCAGTTTTGTGAGGAATTGCTTTGTAAACCTTAATATTTCTTCTACCAGCCAAGAACTGATTAGGATCTATTTGCAAACTGTCATCAGACAATATCGCGTAGCTCAACACCATATAATATACTGGTTTGAAATCCACCAAGTTGGTATTAGCGCCCGTGGCAAACAAATCATTCTTAATGCTAAAGGTATGTTGTAAACCTTTGTCAGCACCATCAACCTTTTCAACAGGAATCAATGCCGCTAACTTAGGATCGTATACTTTGTTGATTACCTGTCCGCGGTTGTTTTTAACATCACACTGGAACAACAATCTAGCCTTATCAATATTATCCAAATCACCGGTATTAACCGTTGCATCTTTCAGCTGATAAATCATGTAACCTTCAAACTTGTAGGTACGCTCCACGTTGTTCGCATCGCGATACTTCTCGGAATAGTTTTCAACTTTTGGCGAATTTACGTTCAAGAACTTCATCACCAATTCGTTTTCCAACTCTTGAATTTCAATTTCTGGAGCATTGGGTCCGTCCAAAATCTTGAAATTGTTGTTAAACAACACCTGAGCCTTGTCCGATGCCAATTTCAACAAATTCAATGATCCAACAGCACCACCGCTGGTAGTTCTTGCCCAAACCACACCTACAGTGATTCTTTGTATCTGACCAGGCAATAATGTAAATGGACCTGTAGATTGAATGAAACGTCTGTCACCAGGTCTGTTTCCAGATGACTTTTCTGTCCAATTCTCTCCAGGATAGTCTGGATCTGTATCACCAGGGAACATATATTTCGCAGGCTTGCTACCGCCAAAACCGGTACCACCCCATGTAACTGTCTGACCACCTAGCCATTTACCTTGTAACAAATTATAAAACTCAATAGCTTCTCCTGGATTACCACGAATTGGATCGCTATCGTTGTTGTAATACATAAAGTGACTCAAGCCTAATTGATTACCCGCAGAATCGGTTGGACCTTCGAAATAGTCAACCCCTACGGTTGGAGGATTCAATCCGTATCCTAGTACACCTTCATCATCGTCGTCTCCATTATAACAGAAACCTAAACTTCTTCCAACATCACAACCTACATAGTCATCCGCATAGTTGCCTAAATCGGCATCTACCCACTGACCCATATAACAATCTTTGATGGTAGTGAAACCGCGGTTAATCATCTTGGTTGAATAGAAGGTCATGTTATTTACCTCATCATTGGTGGCGAATGCAAACGCAGTTGTCTGACATTCTACACCAATCGGCTGACCTTGGGTTTCATTGTGTACGTTACCTCTATCGTTGTACACCCACCAAATAAACATATCTGGCTGACGATCTACCCCATTTTCTTCATTAGGTCTGCGATCATCCAACACAGGATGCTCTCCATCCAAAGGATTGTATAAGAAATCCGCAACAACCTCTTTGTAAGGAGCCATGTACCATGCTTCGTTACCCGTCATTTGTGCCCGGTTCTTACCCGCAGGCCAATCGCGAATACCCGTACTTTGGTTCACATACTTACTGCTTTCAAAATCTTCCAATTCATCACGCGTCACCTTCCACATTTTATCGTAATTCTGACAACGAACTGGATCCGTAGCAGCGGTTGATGTATCCAAAGGTCCTGGATAGAAGTCACTACCACGCTGACGATACGTCATCGCAGCCAACTTCAAACTACCGCCGTTATCCTTACCACCAATCCATACTGCTCCAGAAAACAAAGCATGCTTTCTCACTGCATTTGGATCGCTAATTTTTGGTATTTCGTACTTGGGATTATTCAAATCCCACCACATATCGCCACCATTAAGCAACTTAGTCCTAACGTTGTTTATGTCCAAGTCAACACTCTGCGAAGCCGGTTCGCAAGTATTAGCCATTCCACCGCGTCGAGTGGTTTGTTTTGCCCTGCCCTCCACATTCACTATGGGTCTGGCAAATGAAGCTCCAACGAGCAACAACGACAGTGCAACAAATCCTATTTTTTTCATACGTTTTTCTTTCCTAAATTTTAATTAAAGAATACTTGTAAACCGAAACGCAAGGTACGAGGAGCGCCCAAGTTTCCGGTTTGAGAGTTTAACAACACACGATATAAGTCTACATAACTCTGCGCATCAATTTGGTTCTTTGCTAACAATTGACCTTGAGGAGAGTTTAAGAATCCATCATCCTGAGGTTGACCGGTGTATGGGAACACACCCACTACATTCATTCGGTTAGTAATATTAGACACCAACAAGAAAGCTGCCATTTTCAAAGGATCCTTGCTCTCACGATTCAAACGGAACTGCTTACGAATTTGAATGTCAAATTGCTGATTCCATGGCAAACGAGCACCGAAAGGTACCCCCTTGATTTGTGCACGATCCACCGCTCCAATTTGCACTGGGCGCGTTGTTGGAGTGTAAGGCGTACCTGAGTAACTGTTAGATATAACCGAGAAACTGGTGTTCTTAAAGATTTCTTTATTACCCACCTTAGGCCCTAGATAAAGATTCTGTTTTGTTTTAGGATCTCTACCACCCATCCATGCCAAGGTAACCATCAACTTAATATTATGACGAATATCCAATTCACCCAATGGAATTACGTTTCTTAAATTGGGCTGATTAGAAGCAATCAAGGTAGCTTGAGAATTAATGTTTGATCCGGTTCCATCGGCAAACTGCATCATATAGGAAGCGTTAAAGTTAAATGGACCTGGGATATTCCCTTTTCCACCAATACCTATCATTCTATACTCAGCGCGGAAACCACTTATAGTTGAGAAATCAATGTTACGATACGTAATGTAAGTAACAGGATACCCCTGCGTTATTTGGTATAAACCAAAGTCGTTTCTTACTTCTGTGTAGAAAGCCGCTAATTCTAAACCGCGGTCTTCTTTAGCACCGCTTAATTGCTTGAAACCTACTTCATAATCAGTCTTCAAACGAGGCTTTAAATCGCCGTTGGAAATCGTATTACCCTGACGGAACTTTAAATAATACAGCTCGTCGATACTCAAGAATGATGCTCCACTATTAGGACGTTGTGCTAACACGTCATAAATAACGTAGAAAGTCTTTTTACGAGGAACCAATGGGAAACTGAAATATACGCGAGGCAACAAGTTTACCACAGGAGTAAAGTCGCGCAAGGAAGAAGACTCGATGTCCTTTTGGTTTGGATTCACCAAATAGGGTGCAATTCTACCATTGCTGGTTTGGTTAGCTAAAATTTCCGGGCTCTTCAATTCGCTACCATCGGCATTAAACCAACGATCTCCATTTCTATAGCCTAAAATTTTGGTAGGTGCAGCAATATCGTTTACGTAAACTTTGAAATCATCCCCAATGTTATCGGGATGCGAGATATCCAAACCGTTGATAGAACTAACTTCAGCAGCCGTGCGGATTGGATACAAACTGTAAGGATCGTCCAACACCAATTGGTTAGCATCGTAACGCTCCATACGCAAGCCCAAGCGGAAAATCAAATCTTTAAATTGAAACTGATCTTGCACCCAAGCAGCCGTATACACCGGTTGGAAAGCTCCAATCATACGTTTGGCAGGATCAAAGAACTCGTTAATGGAAGGCTTACCGTTCAAACGATTACCCAAATGATCATAGCCGAAATAATTAACATAACTGTTTCCGTTGTTCAACAATTCATTGGCGGTAAACATATTCAAGTCGAAATCACTGGGAGCATAAGAATTGATATCAACGAATGTCCTTTCGTCGATTTTGTTTCCGTAAACATCGGTTCTTCCTTCAGAAATTAATTTCTCACGGAAAGCCTTGTCAAAAGCCGTTTGAGACTCTGAATTCAACAAACGATTGTAACGAACGGTATCGGTAAATACACCGTTAGCATCGTAGCTTAATATGGGGTTCGCAATATCTAACTCTAGGATATGACTATTCATTAACTGACGCATCAAAATCCATAAGTTATTTGCACCTAACCCATAACCACGCGAAAACTGTTGCTCGTAATAGAAACCTGCTTGCAAATCATGTGGCGCTCGCTCAATTCCATTTTCTGTTTTTGGCTTGTACTGCATTTGACCTTGAGCAAATACACTGTAACGCTCAGACATTGACTTAGACCAACCCGAAGTAATACCTCCAGGTGTTGCATGCAAAGAATATACGGAATTTGGATTAAATCCGTTCAATAAACCTTGGTTCACCTGAACTTGGTTAGAATTGGCAATCTTAGAACCTCGAGAAGCGAAATAATCATAAATATTTTGCGTGTAACGTGCACGAACAGGATTTAAGTTACTGGCTTCAAACGTTAACAAGGTATCAGCAAAACCAACTTGTTCCCAATAATTCCTCAATTGAACATAGTTGCCATTTTGGTCTTGTACAATTTTAGGTTCTTTATTAGGATTCTGCTGGGGATCGTAGTTTGCATATTGAAAAAACGCAGTAGGATGTGCGGTAAACTTACCAATATACCCATAATCAAAGATATTATCCAAGTGGTTAGCGTCTCTACCAAAGGAATACGTATTCTGATATTCAGCACGAATGGTATAAAATGCATTCTTGATACTGCTTTCTTTATCCGTCTTGAAATTTTGAACAAATTGGAAATAACCACGATACGTATGTCCATCGGAACGAGAATTATTCTTGTAGTTCATAATGGAGTTGGAGGCAGCTCTACCACCACCATATACATACTGACCATACAATGTCATAGTAATTAAACTAGTAGGTCTAAACTCCAATTTACCCCAAAGATTACCACCGTATTGAGCAGAATTTGGTCTTGCCTTTAATCGCTCAAAATCATCCTCACGCAAATAACTGGCTCTGTGCACGAAGCCATTGGGAGTAAACACCAACGGATCTTGCTCAATTTGAGATAAAACATCATCTTTAACAACATACACCCCAGTTCTTGTAGGTCCTGGGTCTTTCGCATAACTAACCTGACCGTTCGCTACGTATCCTAATTTAACGTATTCGTTCTTTTTCCCTTTGTTTTTAATCCATACTGGACCTGAAATAAATCCTTCAATTGCGCTAATGCCAAATGGATCCAAGAATTGCGAGGTATTCATCTCCATGGCCGTGGTAGTTTTTCTCGTGGCACTGCGCGTAGTAGATTGGAATGCACCTCCTGTTAAGTCACCCACGTTGGCAGGAATACCACTAATAGTAGCTGCCAATTCTTGAGTTCCCAAGGTTGGAGGCGTTGAACCACCGCCGATGATTCTCATACCATCTACGAAATATCCATTACCATCTGGACGTGATCCACGAATAGAAAGACCTGCCGGTGTACTCAAAATTGCAGAGTTTGTACTCTCTAACAATCCTACACCCCTGCCGGCCGAATTCAACAATTCATCTTGGGTAAAACCTACACGATTGTTCAATAGATCCACAGGCTTCTTTTGCGTCCGCTTAGCGGTTAACTCAATTACCTGCATGCGCTCCGCTAAATCAATGGTGTAAATATCATTGTTTCCTGCCACCAATAACTTATTCACCTCAATCGGTGATTGACCCGATTTTGTAGCAATGATTTTGTATTCACCAGGAGTAAGGTTAGGCCAACCCACACGTCCATCGGAATCCGTGGTGTCAACAGCAACCTCAATCTCGTTCAAAATCATGCGCACTTCTACACCGCTAACGGCTTTACCATTCTGCATCACTTTCGCACGGAAATCCGCAAAATTGGTCTGTGCCGTAGCTACTGTGCTAAGCATTAGCACCCCTAAACCTAATAGTATTCGTTTCAACATAGTTAGTTTTCGTAATTTTCGTTGGTCGATGACTTTAATATAGTTCATCGATAATTTGGCAATTTTACCCAAAAATCAAGGATTTACCAAGAATTTGGGAGGGAAAAAAAAGGAAATGTTTATTGAAAGGGAACATTTCCATGACAAAAAATAGACAAAATATTACCGTCAAGCTCGCTTAACCCTATAATAATCTAATACTTTAGCCAATAATACCTTCGATATTTTTTGATAACTCTCCCGAGTCCAACCACCTACATGTGGCGAAAAAATGACATTTGAAAATTTTACCAACGCATCAAATTCAGGCATTTTTTGAAATGGCGGCTCAATCTCCAAAACATCTGCCCCAAATCCCAAAATTTTACCCGATGCCAAACCCTGAACAACAGATAATGTCTTCACCACCTCGCCTCTGCTCAAATTCAAAAGCCAAAACGACTTACAAAATCTACCCAAACAACCCTCATCCACAAAAAACTTTGTCTCCGAAGTTAATGGAACATGCAGGGTTAACACATCTGAATAACCATATAAATCATCCAAACCACCTTCAAAAATGGCTCCTTTTCCTTCGGAACGATTCAACTCCGCCTCCGCCAAATTCCAGGGCTTAGCAAATCCATTTTTATACTTGTCTACGGCGATAATCTGACAGCCGAAAGCCCTTAAACGTTTCGCCACAGCCTCCCCTGTATTGCCGTAACCCAACACGCCTACCACCATGCTTCCCAGTTCCCAACCTCTATTCCCTTCTCGATCCCAAATTCCGCATCGAACCTCTGAATTACCCTTCCCCAAATTGTGCAATAAACTCAGCAACATCCCCACCGTTTGTTCACCAACGGCCACCGAATTAGCCTCACCGGCATTAAAACAATAAATTCCGTGTTCTTCCGCTGATTTCAAATCGATATTATCTAGCCCAGCTCCCGCTCTTGCAACCCATTGCAATACACCAGCTACCTGATCAAAAAACAACGATGTGAGTCTGAATTTACTGCGAACCACCAAGCCGGTAACCGCCAAATCCAAACAAGTAGGTAAAATTTCGTCTGCTTTTATTTCGGGCCGATAATATACTTGCGCCCCCGCCGAATCCAATCCTTCCACCAACGATGCATGAACATCATCGATAATGAGTATAACATCGGAAATTGGATTCATTTTCTCAACTATTTTATTCCCTGAAGTTCCTACGAGTTAAATGCCAATTACTTGGCGATTCCACCGAAGCAGTAGAAGATTGAGCAGCATCCATTGTTAGGGCTTGTCCATTATTACCCGCAATCTCATACCAATGCACCGCTGCCACCGCCAATACTTCTGCAATTGCTTTAGGCAACGGTTGGGCATCCAGTTCTTTACCGGTGAAGTGATGCTGAATAAAATGAGTATCGAATTTCCCTTCCAAAAATGCTGGGTGTTGCATAACAAAATCACCAAACATCAATGTAGTCTCAATGCCTGTAATTTTATATTCACTAATAGCCCTGCGCATTCTTGCAATAGCCGCCTCACGGGTCTCACCCCATACAACGAGTTTTGCTAACATATTATCGTAATAAATTGGAATTTCCATTCCACTTTCCATGCAATCGTCTACGCGAACACCCGGCCCTTGAGGAATTTTATACGTTTCTACGGTTCCCACATTAGGCAAAAACTGATTAGCGGGATCTTCCGCACAAATACGCAACTCGATGGCATGACCATTGATAGCAAGATCGTTTTGCTCAAACGACAAGGGCATACCATAAGCCACCTGAATTTGCTCTTTCACCAAATCGATACCGGTAATCATCTCCGTTACTGGATGTTCCACCTGCAATCGGGTATTCATTTCCAAGAAATAAAACGATTCGCCATCGCCCAATAAAAACTCCACTGTTCCAGCGCCAGTATAATTGCAAGCCCTCGCTACATTTACAGCAGCCTCGCCCATCTTATTCCTTAGCGATTCAGTTAAAACCGCACTGGGAGCTTCCTCCACCAATTTTTGGTGTCTCCGCTGAATGCTACACTCGCGCTCAAACAAATGGCAGACATTCCCAAAGGAATCAGCCATGATCTGAAATTCTATGTGCCTGGGAGAACCCACATATTTTTCTATAAATACACTGTCATCACCAAAAGCACTCCGCGCTTCGTTCTGAGCCATGGTTAAGCTGCTTAAAAAATCTTCTTCCCGCTCAACCACACGCATTCCTTTACCACCTCCGCCAGCACTAGCCTTAACCAAAACAGGGAACCCTACTTCCTTAGCAACCTGCAACGCCGCATCGGTATCTTTAATCGCTTCGTCAATCCCTGGAACCAAGGGCACGCCAAACTCCTTTACCGCCTGCTTGGATGCAATCTTACTGCCCATCACTTCCATGGCTGCTGCCGTAGGACCAATAAGTACAATTCCATTATCCTTCAACAGATTGGCGAATTTGGCATTCTCGCTTAAAAAACCATAGCCTGGATGCACCGCTTGAGCCCCGGTCTGTTTACACAATTCTACAATTTTATCCATCCTAAGATAACTATCGGCACTGGCCGGTCCACCTACACAATACGCTTCATCGGCATAGCGAACATGCATAGCATTTTTATCCGCCTCGCTGTAGATAGCAACGGTTTGTATACCCATTTCCCTGCAAGTTCTCATTACACGAATCGCAATTTCACCTCGGTTGGCAATTAAAATCTTGGTAAACATAGATGACGCAAATATCGTAAGCATTGCACAAAATATTGCATACCTTCGCAAAGCAATCGCACCGATAGAATTTTCCGCCTATCCATGTCAGTCAACAGTCGAAACATCCAATCCGCATCTTCCCGTTCCGGCTCTGCATTATTCTTTGTTAAAACCTTGATTACGCTTATCAAAGTAGAGTGGAACATGGATTTAAAAAAACCAGCGGTTATTGCAGCAGCGGGATTACAAATCGCAGCAATGGCGCTGTTGTCATTTCTAACTCAGCCTCACATCACCCCCAAAATCTGGAACAGTTTATTCTGGTTAGTTCTCATACTTTGCACCTTGCAAGCGGTTTCAAAAAATTTCTTAGGAATCAGCCGTTCCCGTTGGATCTACTACAACCAATTAGCATCACCAACCGCAATTCTTTGGTCGAAAATGCTGTATGGAATTGTTACAATGCTGATGCTCACCCTCATTAATTTGTTGTTATTTGGCTTTTTCATGGGCTTCCCCATTCAGCACATTCAAGCATATTTCACCAATCTACTATTGGTAACGGCAGGAATTAGTTTTGTGTTCACCCTCATTGGTGCCATTGCTTCCAAGGCCAACCAAGCTGGGTTCTTAGCTCCCGTCCTCAGTTTACCGGTCATCTTACCCATCATCCTAGTAGGAATGAAAGCCTCCAATAAAACAATCAACCCCGTATTGGTTAGCAGTGTTTGGAAAGATATCGCCCTGGTTGGAGCGTTAGATTTCCTAATCCTAGTGCTTGCTTCCGCCCTGTTCCTCCCTCTTTGGAAGGATTAAACAAGAGAGTTTTTATTAGACTATTCCGATGGTTCTGTAAATAGATTCCTACAACATAGTCCTACATCCCAGTCCCAAATCAAATTCCCGAAACAAATCTCTACATAGGCGATACAGGCGTTGCAGCCTTCACCGGAGCTTTCTTCGAAGCAGGTTTTGATTCCGTTTTATTTTGTCTTTTTGCCGATGGTTTTTTCGATTCTTTTTGGGTCGATTTTTTCTTTGGAACCGCATTTACAGCCGGCGTCTCGCCAATCCAATCACTCATCGCAAACAATCCCATATCAAATACCGCATCTTCCTTGTAGCGTTTCAACCAATCCAACTTCAAGGCTTCCTTCGCTTTATCGCCCTTAACCGCATCCATATCCACCGCTAATGGCATAATTGTATCGGCCACCGTTCTGAATTTAAAATCTTTCAAGGGTTTATCCTGATTACGCAATGCCTCTTGTTGCTTTTCAAACTTCTCCATATTCAAAGAATAGGTGTACGATTTACGCTGTTTCGCCAATTCCTCGGAACGCGAAATCACCAAGCCAAAGTATTCTGACCCCCCTTTTCGAGAGTTGGTTTGTTTAATGGCCAATTTTCTTCTGTCCTCTTTGTACGGATTAAATGGACTGTAAACCGCAGATGGTATCTTATCGTAGGCCAAGTGATAATCCATCTCCTTCTCCCCTTGCTCAATTCCATCGTACAAATCAGGTAGAATCACATCCGGTACTACCCCCATCAACTGGGTTGTACCCCCGTTAATGCGATAGAATTTCTGAATGGTAACTTTCAATTGACCGTAACCACGCGGGAATACCTCGGTTACTCCGCCTTCTAACGGAATAAATGTCTGCACAGTACCTTTTCCGAAAGTACTTTTGGTTCCAATGATGATAGCCCGATTGTAATCCTGCATAGCCGCTGCCAGGATTTCACTCGCACTCGCACTATATGTATTAACCAAAACAACCAACGGGCCACCGTAATTCACAGCCGGATCTCTATCCGAATAAACCTCAACCCCACGTGCGTCTTTCACTTGCACTATAGGTCCTTGTGGAATGAATAAACCACCCATATCAATAGCGTCCTGTAAACTTCCACCCCCATTATTTCGCAAATCCAGTATAATCCCCTTCACTCCCGCTTCCTTCAATTTTTCAATCTCCAATCGAACATCCTCACTGGAATGTCTACCGCGTCCACGGGTTGAAAAATCGGCATAAAAACTTGGCAATTGAATCAAACCTAACGATAGCCCTTTAAAATTCACGATAGCACTGCGAGCATAGGTATCCTCAATTACTACTACTTCACGAATAATAGGAATAACTTGCGTTTTTCCATCGGGTTTCTTCACGGTTAATCGAACTTCCGTACCTTTTTTGCCACGAATTAACTGAATAGCGTCATCCAATTTCATATCCACAACGTCCACGGGCTCTGCCGATCCCTGAGCCACCTTCAAAATTAAATCACCAGCTTTCAACTCCCCTTGACGATAACTCGCACTACCCGGTACGATGCGCTCAACCTTAATATATCCATCTCTTTCGGTTAACGTAGCGCCAATACCTTCCAATTTACCGGTCATACCAATATCAAAATTGTCCTTATCCTCCGGTGGGAAATACTCGGTGTGAGGATCGTAAACCTCAGAAATAGCATTAGCATACATAGCGATTTGATCCCTGCGGTCCATTTTCTTCAACCGTTTAAACCAATCGGCGTAGAATTTCTTGGTCTCGTTTCGAGCCGCCAACTCCAACGTATCGAAAGGCTTGATTTTACTCGCCGATGCAGAATCTTTCATCTTCTTTTGACTCTCCATCTTTCTGGAAAGTCTTTCCAACGATTGAAACTTCAACCAGCGTTTCCAATCGGCCAACAATGCCGCTTCATTAACCATATATAGTTGTGGTTCGTCTTCCAACACATACTCTTCGGCACCATTATACGAATACGGCTTGCTCAATTCCGATTCGATATACGGTTGCAGCACATCAATGCGCTTGTGCAAGGTCTGCCATGTTTGATCAAAAAAATCAAATCTACCGGCTTTAATCTGATCGTCTATAGAATATTTATGGGCCGATAGCTCTTTGAGGTCTTCTTGCGTAAAAAAATGCTTGGTTCTGTCCAATTGTCCCAGCAAATTTTCATACACCTTCGCCGATAAACTATCATCTACTTCCTTCGGGGCATAATGCGCATATTGCAAAACACCCATCAAATGGCCGAAAAAACCATCGGATCCGGTTGACTTTTTATTACTGCAAAAAACAAATAAGGCCAGTACACTGGTAGTGGTAGTTAATACCACCCAACGATTTAACTTCATAAAATAACTACTTTACTATTATCTAAAACTATACTAAATACAATTAAAATTCACTTCTTCTCTATCACTTCTTTCCGTTGGAAGGAGGATTAGTACCGGCTGGAGGAGCCGGAGGCATTGGGGGCTGACCGGGTTTACCCATAGGAGGTGCTCCCGTGGGAGGATTACCCATTCCATTGGAGCCGTTCCCTGGTCCACCGGGCATTCCCATACCATTTCCATTCATTCCGTTCCCGTTCATTCCTCCGCGCTGTTGCTGCTGCTTGGCCCATTCGCGCATTTTTACTTCTGGATCTTCAAAGTATTTATCCAATCCCAAGGTAGAAATACCCTGATCAAACACCAAATCTACGGGGATAGAAGCGACTTCAATACGTTTCAAATCGGCCGCTAACCCTTCGCGAATAACACCCATTGATTGTAACATATCCGCAGCTTTTGCTGGATCGCCATCGCCTTGAACCTGCAATAATGCCCCCGCCAAACCCGCAATTGCACTGCGCATCTTAGCAACATTCACCGTGTAATATCCTCCGTTAGCATTCGCAGTATAAGCAATGGCTCCGCGCTCTAACAAGGTGTTAAACGTTATCATATTCGCCTTGCCGTGAGCCGAAGAAGCGCCAAATCGAACACTTCTGAATACCGATGCTACAAAAGTCACATAGTAATCGTCCAATTTCCCACCCAACTCTTTTTTATCAAACAATTCGGTAACCATGTACAATCCAAGAACATCGGCTTTGCATTCTTCCAAGGCGGAGTAATGCACGCCCAAGGCTTCGCGAATGGTTTTCTCACCTCCGTTATTCTCTGCAGCATTAGTAGTGCCTGTTTTGGAAACTACATATTTCACACCCAATCCGTGTGCCACTTCGTGGAACATTACATTGTTAAAGAAAGCATCAAACGTAATGTTTTTCTGCTGCTCGGGCGCTATCACCACCTTAGAAATAGGCACAACAATGTGTTCAAATTTCGCTTTCATGGTGTTTTTTAACTGCGACCTACGGGTGCCAAAATTCTCTTGAATAGTTTCATCGTTCGGCAAATTAACTGCAATAGTTTTGCTACCCGAATTGCAATCACCACCGTAATAAACTACATCAAAAACAGCCAAGGAACTCATCGCCTGGGCTGGCTTTTGCATTGGAGGAAAACCTTCTTTCTGTATTATTTCACCCGTTGTTGATGCCTCTGAACCACTATTCAAAACGGGCTTATATTTAGCATCCACAGGTAACCCGGCTTGCAACGCCGGCAACATGCCTACGTATTTCTCCAAACGCTTACCCCATTCCATGTCACGCACCAATACATACGATTCATAGGAAGTCTTCTGTCCCGTTAATTTATCTTCGTAGTTTTCTATAGGACCAATTACAATATCCAAATGCGACTTCAATTGCAACCATTGAATATCACTAGCGATATAATCGTCCATCATCAAACCGCCGCTACGCATTCGCAAATACTCCGCAAATTCTTTATCTTCAGCTTCAATTGCTTGAGCGGCTTCGTTCAAATGCAATACAATCTTCATAACTTCTTTGCGATAGGCTTCGCTGTATTTCTGAATAGCATACTGCTGTCCATCCGTACCTTGTAGAGGCATACCCGGATTGGGTAATTCCATATCCATAGGATCCATGGGCATAGCATCGGCACCGGGCTTCATTGGCGGCGGCGGCTTAGGCATTTCGTACTTTTTTATTAGCGTGTAAGGCGATAATACCTCCCGCATTAAAAACGTATCTTTTACCAATTTGGTGGTAAAACCGTCCACATAAAACTGTGCCCCCGCAGGCTTCACTCCATACCCAGCAATAAAGGATTTGTCGTTATTCAAACGATCCCAAGGCCCATAATTTATCTCTGCGAATTTCCGCTGATTCGTATCCTTAATTCCCGCCAAAAAATCTTCTTTGGGTCCGATGGTTTGTTTCCAAAATATTCTATCGGCATATTCCGCGGCTTTCATTAAATGGGTGATACATTTTCGTTCAGCTTCACTAAGTAATGCCGTATCTGTGGTTAGCGTTACTCGCTTGTAAGATGCCAAACGCTGCGATAATTCAACCGAATTCATCGCTGCTGTCACCCCTTTTTTAGCCGATGTTGCTGTATTACCCGCCTCCGTAGATGCCGGTTTATTATTCGTTGTTGCTGGTTTCGACTTTTTGGGAGCTTTAGACTGCGCTATACTTATTGCTGGAATCATTGCTGCTGCTGCAGAAACGCCAACTAAAAACCATTTACTCTTCATAAATTCCTAATCTACAAACCTAATCAGTTTTACCCATAATTTGGAAAATCCCCCATGAAAATAAACGAACATAGTTATACCTTAATCGGATATTTTAGAATTTATGAAGACTATTTATCCTATCCCTAATTCAATCGGCCCAACAAAAACACTAATTTTGAAACCACGTAAACGCAACATCGCTTGGAATCTTTAAATACCAACACCTTATCTAACTTACAAGCTTCCATGCCTAATTATGGAGGAAATACAACCTGCGACAGTGGCAGTTTCTCTGTTAGTTACTTAGAACTATCCAAACCTACCGGTAAGTATGTTTATCGATGGATTCTTCAATTAATTTCAAAAATTAGTGCTAAAGGATTTATCCAATACAGTGGTAATGCGTGTACTCCGGGCTTGCATTTTCCAAGCATAAATTCAACCAAAGGAATTGAACAATTCCATTCTATTCATTGCGGATTGTTAATTGTTAACGTATTGGGCAAACAACCGCACAAAGACGCGATACAAATCCCTGGCGAACCCTTCATGAATCTAAATATTCCGCAGCAGTGGAAATCATTGGACGATTACCTCGGTGCAATGTCGTCTAAATACCGTGTCCGCAATAAAAAGGTTCTTAGTGTTTCTCAATCGATAGAAAAAAAATTATTAAGCGACCTTCCCACATCCGAATGGATTGCTGCTTGCGCCCGATTACTGGGAAAAACACTAAAACAAAAAACCTTAGCTATATCCCCAAACCTATCGGAAATGCTGTTTAATTACAGTCGTTCCTTAAAAGACGATTTCAAAGTGTGGGGGTATTATCACAACGATCAACTGATAGGATTTATATCGGCAATTACCTCGGACAAAAATGTGTTTGCCATGCATTTAGGGATCAACGAGGCATATGCCGAAGAATTTTCGCTGTACCAACGAATGATGATCGATACCATTGAATGGTGCATTGAAAACAAAAAAGCATCGTTGTGCATGGGCAGAACATCCACCGAAATCAAAAGCACGTTGGGAGCAACCCCTGTAGACAACAGTTTTCTATTTTACAGCAAAAGCAGAGCTATCAGATCTTTGTTACGCTTCTACGCCAACTATGTATACCAGCCTAAAACCTATACCATTCGGAAACCATTCAAGGAAATTATACACCAACCCGTATTAGAAAATGCTTAATTTGCAATCGGCATGAATAATCAAGTTTTCAAGAAATCTATCGTATCGGCAATCGGCATATTAGTCCTTGGGCTTTCCATAACCAACACCGCCATTGCTCAAAATAAACCTACGGGTAATTCCAACAATTTGTTACCCTTTAATTCGCTGGATTTAACGAAAAACAAAACACAATCGGCCTATAGTTTCAACCCTACGGCAACATTGGCTTGTTTACCGGTAGAGGATCAATGCAAAACCTCAACCTGTTGGAGTTATTCAACCTTGAGTATGTTGGAAAGCGAGTTAATTCGATTGGGGAAAGGCCAGCATAATCTTTCGCAAATGTATGTAGCGCGTTGGGCTTACGTAGAAAAAGCAATAATATACTTGCGAATGAACGGCAAGCACAACTTTGAACAAGGCGGTGAAGGCCATGATATTCCTTCCATTATTAAGAAGTATGGCATTGTACCGGAAGAAGTTTACACGGGATTAAAAAATGGATCCACTCGCCACGATCACGCAGAAATGATTGCAGTACTGAAAGGATACATGGAGGCCTTAGTAAAACGAGACCCCGGCACCTATTCCACCGATTGGATAAAAGGGTTAGAAGGCATTTTGGATGCTTATTTAGGCCCTGTTCCTAGCACGTTTACCTATCAAGGCAAAACCTATACACCCAACTCATATGCAACTTTCTTGGGCTTGAACATGGATGATTATGTGGCACTTACCAGTTTCACGCACCACCAACCCTACGAGCATTTCGCTATAGAAGTACAAGACAACTGGGCCATGGATAGAGCTTGGAATTTACCGCTGGATGAATTTACGCAAACAGTAAAAGACGCTTTAAATAAAGGCTATACCATAGCATGGGCTGCAGACGTGAGCGAAAAAGGTTTTTCATTCCGCGATGGATTAGCGCTGGTGCCCGAAGACGAATCCACCATTCAAAAAATAGGCAAAGACAACGCCGGATTTAACGATGCAGGAGCAGAAAAAAAGAGCAACGCGTTTGCCGAACCCGTAAAAGAAAAATTAATCACGCCCGAACTTAGACAAGAAGCGTTTGATAAACAAACCACCACCGATGATCACGGAATGCACATTGTTGGTATGAGTCTTGGCAGCGATAACAAAACCTATTTCTTGGTGAAAAACTCCTGGGGGACGGGGAATTATTTGGGTGGATTATTCTACGTAAGTGAATCCTATTTCAGATACAAGACCATTTCTATCATGGTTCACAACGATGCCTTGCCAAAATCCTTGGTCAAGAAAATCAATTAACAGATAAATCGTATCTTTGCGCCACTTTTCAATTATGATTATCGGCGTACCCAAAGAAATTAAAAACAACGAAAATCGCGTTGCACTTACTCCTGCTGGAGCTAGCGAATTGGTAAAACACGGTCATACCGTTTATGTTCAACACACTGCGGGTAATGGCAGTGGTTTCAGCGATGAAGAATATGTGAGCGCTGGCGCTAAAATTCTTCCAAGCATCGAAGAAGTGTATGGCATCGCCGAAATGATCATCAAAGTAAAAGAGCCCATCGAGCAGGAATATGCTTTGATTCGCGAAAACCAATTGCTTTTCACTTATTTCCACTTTGCATCGTACGAGCCTCTTACCCACGCCATGATTAAGAGTGGTGCGGTTTGTTTAGCCTACGAAACCGTTGAGAAATCCGATAGAAGCTTACCCTTATTGGTTCCAATGAGCGAAGTTGCTGGAAGAATGAGTATTCAAGAAGGCGCTAAATATTTAGAAAAACCCATGGGCGGTCGCGGCATTTTATTGGGTGGCGTACCCGGTGTTAAACCTGCAGAAGTGGTTGTTTTAGGCGGTGGAATCGTGGGCACTCAAGCGGCTAAAATGGCTGCTGGTTTAGGCGCCAATGTTACTATCATGGATATTTCATTGGCCCGTTTACGTCAATTAGACGACATCATGCCCGCCAATGTTGATACCTTAATTTCTAACGAATACAACATCAAAAATGCGGTAAAAACAGCTGATTTGGTTATCGGTGGCGTGTTAATCCCCGGTGCAAAAGCGCCAAAATTGATCACCCGTGCAATGCTTCCCACGATGAAAAAAGGAGCAGTGATTGTTGACGTAGCTATCGACCAAGGCGGTTGTTTTGAAACATCAAAGCCAACCACCCACGCTGAACCCGTTTACGAAGTAGATGGTGTAATGCATTACTGCGTTGCAAACATGCCAGGTGCCGTTCCTTACACTTCTACCTTGGCACTTACCAACGCTACCCTTCCCTATGCCGTTCAATTGGCGAACAAAGGCTGGAAACAAGCGTGCAAAGACAGCAACGAACTAACTTTGGGTCTGAACGTTATTAACGGAAAAGTGGTTTATAAAGGAGTTAGCGAAGCTTTCAACCTTGAATACACCCCCGTTGAATCATTCTTGAATTAATTTCATCTACATAGCGAAAGCCTCGAGAAATCGGGGCTTTTTTTATACCAAAAAGTTATAACCCTAAAAAATTCTTCGGCAGACCTTCACCGGAATTCAATATTCCTAATCGCATCAAATCGCATGAGCAAGCCACTGGTAAACTACAAAATTTACGGCGAGAATAACGCCAACAGCTTATACATTCTTCATGGAATTTTTGGCATGCTAGACAACTGGCACTTAGCCGCGCAACAGCTTTCTCAGCAATTTAGAGTAATTACGTTTGACGCCAGAAATCACGGCAAAAGCTTTCACGATGCCGATAATTCTTTCCATGCTATGGTAGAAGATCTCAAGGAATTAATGGTGCATCTGGGCGATAACAATAAATCAAATTGGGTTATGGGTCATTCCATGGGGGGTAAAACCGCTATGCTTTTTGCCCATCACTACCCCGAATTAGTAAAAAAGTTGATCGTGGTTGATATCGCACCCAAAGCTTATGTTCCCGGGCATTTGGGTTATTTTAAGGCTTTCAATGAAGTTCCCTTTCACACCTTCTCCACCCGCAAAGAAGTAGAAGATGCTTTCGCTGCATATGCTCCGGAAATGTCGGTTCGGCAATTCCTACTAAAAAACATCGAACCTCTTCCAAACGGAGGCTATAAAACCAAAAGTAATCTATCGGCCATCGAAACTTGGTACCCGGAAATTATTGGCGGACTGGATTTTACCCAACCCTTTTTAGGGGAAACCCATTTTATTGCTGGGGATAAGAGTGGATATATCAAAGAATCGGACAAGGATTATATCCTACAATTTTTCCCAACCGCAATTTTCCATACCATAGAAAAAGCCGGGCATTGGGTGCATGCCGAAAATCCTCAAGGTTTCTTAAACTGCTTGCAGCAAATTTTATAATGTACCCATTTAACCCCTATATTCGAATCCATGCGACCTTTATTTTCCATTAAAACACCACCACTTAAAGCTCTTTTAGTAATTGTAGGGTGCTACAGCATGGATGTTTTGGGATCGATGATATACACTGTTCCATCAATGCTTGAAAAAAAGCAATTTGATTCAACACCAATGGCTTTAGACACCAACAAACCCGTTTCTAAACCTCCCGTTAGAAGCAATACACCTCCACCAAAAAAAGAATATACTCCATCGGATTGGGTAGTGCTAAATGTTGGCGGTGGCATTCAATACAACCAAGGCGGCTGGTCCAATCGTTATTCCAATCATTTGGCAGGAGCCTTCGGTGCAGAATACCAAAAAAAGGAAAAATTCTTGGTGGGATTTCACTACATGCCCTATCACGGAAGCTCAGTAAACACCGATAGTATGTTTGGAGGAATCCAAGGTCCTTCCGGCTATGTATTAGACCAGTTTGGATTTAGCACAGTTGTAAGGACCTACCTTAGAGGATTTAACATTGCTGCAACAGTAGGTAAAATCAATCCCATTAAAACCACTCCATTAGCTGTTCATTCCCTTATTTATACCGGCGGCTTAGGCTACCACGAGCATTTTACCCAATTTCAGTTAGACAAAGGAAAAACACCCCAATTAGAAGGTATTTATTCCGATGGCTATGACAACTATAGACGTGGCGTGGCTATTACTGAAAGTATTCGCTATCAATATCTTAATAACGATGCGATTTCTATTTTCATTGGCATCCACTGCATGCAAAGCCTTACCACTCCGGCTAGATCTTGGGATTTCGGGTTAAATAGAGCTCCAGATCCTACGCAGTTAGACTTTTCCATCGG